>CAZLYS010000067.1:0-9499 GCA_964563415.1 uncultured Halomicronema sp. | reverse complement strand
GGGAAAGCCTTGAGTTTGGCCTCTGAACCGCTTTCACCGTGCTCGTCTCCTCTAGATTTGTCCGCTAACCGTTTTGTAGAGGGGGCTAATCGATGAAACGCTTCTTCAGATTCCGAATCATCCTGCCAACTGTACTGCTGATAACCGTTTGCGTCGGCATCCTCTACGCCCGTTCCCCTCAGCCCAGTTGGCAACTGGCTCGTGAGGCTGCACCGCCTGCTCTGCTAACCCAAGTGGCAGCAGACAACCTGAGTCCCAACGTCACGGTTGATGCCGGACAAATGAGTGTTCTTAAGCTCCATCAGGCAGGACAATCTCAGCCACTGTATCTGATCGACGCCCGCTTGGTTGACAGTGAGACGCAACCCCTTTGTGGGGCTGCCGGTTGTGCCCTGTTTGGATATATCCGCGATCAGTCAGGCTTTCGGCCAGTATTGAAGGCTTATCTCGACCCCTATCTGCCGCTAGGGCAAACGCTTCTGCAACCCACGAGTGACCTGCATCAGGGATTACCTACGCTCGTAGCCACGCAACTGGTGGAAACCGACCTCCAGCAAATCACTTTGGCCTTTGATGGCCAGACCTATGCCGTTGACCGTCTTGACTATCTGCCCCATGAGTAACCCCGTGCTTCTACAGCAACCCGTAGACCTGTCGATTCTGCAAGAGGTAGCCGATTCACTGCTGGACTCGGGCATGGGTACGTTATTGCTGGGTATTACCGTCCTCTGGGTCGGCATGGCGGTGCTAGGCGGGAAATCCAAACAAGCGCTAGCAACGGGACGCTTTGCAGGGAAATCAGAGCGGGCCAAGGCGAGACGGACAACTCGCCAGCAGCAACAGCAGCGTCAGACTGCCAAAGTGGCTTTGAGAGCGGGCACGTTGGATCTGCCTCAGGCGCAGCAGAGTGTCGTGGTTGCAGGAGCGCCTGATTCTGGCAAAACCTACAGCATCATCGATCCGGCGGTTCGCTCAGCGATCGCCCAAGGTTTTCCCATCGTGGTCTACGACTTTAAGGGCAGTCAGCTAGCCACCCATGCGGCTTGGGCCGCCAGTCAAGGCTATCAGGTCAATGTGTTCGCGCCGGGACAGCCCTATACGGGGGTGTATAATCCCCTGGATTTTCTGGCCGATGAAACCGACACTCTGATGGCGGCGCAGCTGGCCTATGTCTTGCAAAAGAATACTCAGCGGGACAGTGGCTATCGGGAAAATGATTTCTTCAATAGTGCGGGTACCAATTTAGTGGAAGCCGTGATGCTGCTGGCTAAGCTGACGCCCTATCCCGACTTGCTGATGGCCAGTAAGATTCTCAATTTGTCGGAACTTTCGGCTCGGATTAAACAGGCAGGCGAGTCTGGGTTTATTCCTCCCTGGACGCTAGAGAGCTTCAGCCAGTTGATGGCTTCCGATGGAGCCGAGAAGCAAATCGCGGGAATTATCGCCACGGCTCAGCGGACGTTCAAATCCTTTACCGGCAAGCAGTTGGTGTCCAGCTTTTGTGGTCAAACGACTCTGCCACTAGACCTGCAAGGCAAGCGCATCTTGTTTTTGCAAGTGGATATTCAAAAGCGCGATGCGGTGAGTCCCTTGCTAGCGGCAATCCTGCACCTGCTGGTGACCCGGAACTTTGCCCAACCCCGTCAGGAGCCCCTGATGATTGCCTTAGATGAACTGCCCACCCTGTACCTGCCGGATTTACCCAAGTGGATCAATGAGTTCCGCTCCAATGGCTTTGTGGCGCTGTTGGGCTATCAGAACTTTGCCCAACTGCAGCACATCTATGGTCGCGAGCTGTCACGGGCACTCTTTGCCGCTTGTGGCACCAAGGTGTTCTTCAACCCCAAAGACCGGGAAACGGCGCAGGAGTTCTCCGGCTATTTGGGCGAGAAAGAAGCGCGAATTTTCACCAAATCCCGCAGTCACGGTCGCTATGGCAGCCACAGTCGCTCTGAGCAGGTGCAGCGGGTGCCGCTGATGACGGCAGATCAGATTCTCAAGCTCGATCAGGGGGAATGCATCTTTATCAATCCGGCCTATCGCGGTCGCAATGAAGCATCGGTGCCTTTGCGGCTCAAGGTGAAAATCCCGCCTCGCGAGCGGCAGACTCAGCAGCGGAGTGAGGCGTTGTGGTTGAGCAAGGTACAGCAGCGACTGAGCGATCGCGCTCAACGACAAAGAACCCTAACCGACCTAAATCAGGAAAACGTCCTGCGGCAGAAATTGGCGGAACGTCTTTTGCCCTTGCCTGCTGGACAGACTCAACGCCTCTCAACCGTGGAGGGTGATATCAGCGAAGACGAATTTGATGAAGTGTTTCGTTAATGGAGAAAGCATCATGCACGGTGACAATCAAGTTCCAGATCTTAAGACATGGGGAGTGTCTGCTCAGGCGATCGCGGTCTTGAGCCAGGAACCCGAGATCCTAGCTGACGTGGCTAAGGCGAGGAATCGCCCCCCGCTACCACCGGGCTACTGTCCCGATATTATTGAGGTGCTGTTTGAAGATTTGCCCTACTTGCGTTCTGAGCAGGGCGTGTTGTCGGTGTTGCGAGACTGCCTGCCCAACTATCAGCCCCGCTTTATCGAATATCGCGTCGATGAGGAAACCGCTTTTTTCCAAGTGGGCAGTGACGTTGTGGTGAATCGGCTAGAGGGCATTGCTCAGCTGATGGGGATGATGTCATGCCGTTCGTAATCAGTGCTCAAGAAGCCCAAGCCATGCAGGAAGATGAGGTGCAACTGGTAATGGCGGTGACGCAAATGAGTCAGCGGTTGCCGTTGGTGCTGCACCAGTTGGTTAATTCGGCTCCATCTCCCTCTAAGCCATCGGATGGTCTGCGGATCTTCCTGGGGCGACGCTTGGTCTATGGCCACTTAGCGGACGGCACTCCTCGTCGGGAACTAGACCGCAATGGCATTCAAATGATTCTGGAGGCGATTCAGAAACCTGTCACTGAAGACGTTGACGCTGATGCCTATCGCGGCAGGGTTCCCGCTATTGAGATTCGCGACGGGGAGTCGGTGCTGTTCCGAGAAGAGCGCGATGGCACTGTCACGGTGAACCAGATTCAGCTCCAGATATCCGGCACAGACCCAACGATTCCACGCGAGACACCACCAGATCGGGCTACGACGAATGGTCAGATTGAAGCTCAGCCGCAAATGGAATCACCTGAGTCATCTCCTCCAGATCCAGGCGAGGTGGCTCAAGTGGCAAGTCGCCTAATTAATCCGCTCAATGAGGCCAAGCCGCTTTACGACGAGGTTTCGGTGGGGGCGTATCGGATTCAACAGCAGGGCCATCATCTGTCAGTCCATCGCGAGAACGACCTGATTATGGTGATGCGTGATGGGGAAGTGGTCTCCCACCAGCTTAACGATGCTGATCGCGCCGCTTTCCTCAAATTAGAGACCCAACTTTCGCCAGTGGCGGCACTTCAAGCAAACTCAAAAATTGCTCAGGCTGAGAGTTTACCGGATAAGCCACTGGCTACTCCCTTAGCAGTGCTGGAGCAGGAAACGACACGGTTACCGGCAAGCTCAACCAAAAAGCTCTTGCAAACAACCGTTAACGATTGGCAACGACAGAGCGTGGTTGAACGAACCACTAACTGGCTCGCTAATCAAGTAGCCTCCAGGCGTGATCAGCGGCTGGCGCAAACCGTGCTGGAGTTGTTTCACCGGGGCTATGCTCGCACGGGCGATCGCGCTTATCACGTTGGTAACTACACCCTCAGTCGCCAAGGACAAAACCAATACACGCTCAGGGATGCACGGGGAGTGCTGATGCAGTTTCAGACCTTGAGCAGTTTTGGCTTGAATCGGCAGGTGCAAGTAAAGGATGTGAGTAATCGCCTCGACACCTTTCATCGCCAAACCTTGCAGGGACTCCGCCAGAATCGTCGTTTAGTACCCCAAAGTACCCTGGAAAGTGAAGCGACCTATGCGGCAAAGACTCGCCAGGTGGAACAGATTGTTCGCCATTTTCTCCAGAAACACGTTCAGGCTAGCAGTTGGAGCAAAGAGGGGGGACAGTTCAAGCTTGAAATAGGAGAAGCAGACGCGGTGCGCATCATCGACCAGTGGGGGCGAGGCGTCGTTCATGACCGTCAACAAGGTGAGGTCTCTTCTCGCTTGACGCCTCAAGATTTTGCCTATTTTGGTCGGTTGCAAAAGCGAATGCAGCAGGTTGAACAGAAAACCCTCATGGCATCCAAACCCCAACTCGAAATCGGCTAGTCAACGCCGAACTGAGTCTCCGGCATCTACCACACTGTTTCACGTCCGGAGCCTTCCCATGAGTCATCCCCAGCTAGTGGATGCCTTTACCCAACACTTTCTCGCCGATCAGGGCTTCGCGTCGATTATCGAGGCGCGGCGATTGGCGGCATCCGTGCTGGGAGAACCGGTACCACCAGGAACTGCCCTGGCGAAGATCGTCGATGAATCCGTCGAAGCAGCTGTGGTGCGAGCCGGTCGGCAAATCGTTCAGGACACCGATTCGATTCACGACAATTATGATCGGCTGGTGGAGCTCTTACGACGGCAAGCTAACCTGAGCGTGCGGTCCTCAACGTCGGTGCTCCAGCAGGCTTACAGTACACCGATTCCGATCGCTTATCTCGCCTCAGTGCTCGCCGGTATTGACGCGGAAACGACCGTCTATGAACCGACAGCCGGGAATGGCGCACTGCTGATCGGAGCCAATCCACAACGAGCGATCGTCAATGAGCTAAATCAGGATCGGTTTGCGGAGTTGAGCACACGCGGCTTCCATCAACTGACTCAGGAAGATGCGCTAACTTTTCGACCTGGCAATGAGGTCGATGTGGTCATCTGCAACCCTCCCTTTGGTTCCGTCAAAGACCCTAAACTGCACACCCGCCGCTTCCCGATCGCAGATACTTGGACAACCCAAATTGATCAGGTGGTTGCGCTCAACACCTTGTCGGTCATGAAGCCCGAAGGGCGAGCTATGCTGATTCTCGGCGGTAAGAAAGGTTTCGAGACAGATCTGAGATCGGAGCGCTACAACACCCGCGAGAGTCGCGCCTTCTACTACCTGCTCTACCAGAACTATCGCGTGACGCAGCATTTCTCGATCTCCGGTGACCTCTACCGCAAGCAGGGAGCCGGTTTTCCCATTGACCTGATTGTGATTGCAGGACGCGGACCATCCAAACGCCCTCTCCCCGCTGCCGAAGTGCCGACGATCTACCACTCTTTCGCTGAACTTAAGGAGACCTTACCCCATGAACCCATCCGCAACCACCCTATCCCGTTGGCTGTATCCCTTCATGAATCCGCAGTATCCGACCTTTCCCAACCTCTGGATGCCGAAGCCGATGGGCTCGCTCTTCGTCGTCAAAGTGCCCCCAGATTTGGAAAGGCTGGACGAGGCGACCTATCTAGCGCTGATGCAAACTCGGCTGGACGGCATGATTCAGACCTGGATGGAAGCGACTTCTCAGGCGGAAACTCAACATTTACTCGCCACCAGCCTCAGCCAACTCGATTCAGCTCAGGAAATCCCCATTCTGGAGCCGGACGACGATCCGGAGTTCGCCTTGAGCCAGTGGCGACAGCAGTGGAGCGAAACCCTGATTCTCAACAACTGGCGATTTCGGGAGCAAATGCGCCATTACGGTCTGACCTCTCCCACCAGAGCGATCGCCCCCAGTCATCCCGACCATCCAGACTGGTTAGCCCTTCACGACGAGACCTCTCTGGAGGAATGGCTCACCGACCTGACCCCGTAACGCTTCACTCGGAGTCTGCCATGAATACTTCTCCAACTCCCGGCACAGCAGAGGCTTATGATGTTCAACCCCGGCAGGTGCCGTATGTCCCCAAGAGTCAGGGATTTTCGACCCAGACCCTGATTCCCTACAACATGGCCAGTGCGGCGCAACAGGCTTTGGATTGTTTTGAGCAACAGCACGGCAGCATTGATGCTTACCTGGCGACTCGGTTAGGTTATGGTTCCGTCGAGGAATTGCATCAGTACTTCAGCGCTGAACAGGTGGATGCTGCCGCGCTGGCGATCGGCAATCTGGAACAGGGAGCCGGATTTATCACGGGCGACCAAACCGGCATCGGCAAGGGGCGTATCTGCGCAAGCATCATGCGCTATGCCCAGCAGCAGGGGAAGATCGCTATCTTCATCACCAAGGACAAGCCCCTCTACGCCGACATGATGCGCGATGTCAGCGACATTGGGATGCGTCAATTTACGCCCTTCATCACGGACAGCAGCACGGAGATTCCGCTGGCCAGAGGCGGCGTTTTGAAAACGGCTGGAGCTGCCAAGCAACAGCAGGAAATTCAGGCAATGATGCAACGGGGGCATCTGGGTCACTACAGCGCCATCTTTACGACCTACAGCCAGCTTCAAACTGTGGGCAAGAAAGAGCCGCTGCGGCGCAACTTTTTGCGCCAACTTGTCCCCCAAGCCATCCTGATTTTGGATGAAGCGCACCAAGCAGGCGGCAGCAAGGGCGGCTGGAAAACAGCGGGGCCACTAGATCGGGCTGATTTCGTGCGGGAGCTGATTGATCAATCTGCTGGCGTCTTTTATTCCTCCGCGACCTACGCTAAACGTCCTGACGTGATGGACTTGTACGCTCGCCGCACCGATCTGAGGTTGGGCGTTAGCAGCATGACGGCTTTGGAAAATATCCTTACCCACGGCGGCGTGCCGCTCCAGCAGATTGTCGCCAGCAAGTTTGTCGCCTCGGGGCAGATGCTGCGGCGGGAGCGGTCTTACGAGGGCATTACCTTTCAGGCCACAACGGTGCCGGTAGATCGGGTAGTCGCAGACGATTTTTCGGCGGCGATGCGAGCCATCAAAGACTTCGATCGCGCCAAGCAAAAAGCCGTTAAGACCATCAGCAAAGAACTGAAAGCCGAAGCCAAAGCCCTGGGAGAGGATGGGGCGATCGGGGATGTGGGAGCGAAGAGTACGAACTTCACCTCCCTGATGCACAACTGCATTGAGCAAGGGCTCCTGGCGCAGAAAGCGGATGCCACAGTGCAAGCAGCGATCGCCGCACTACAAAAGGGGGAAAAGCCGGTCATCACCGTTGCCAACACCATGGGCAGTTTCATCCAGGCTTACGCCGACGCTCAAGGCTTGAACCCTGGCAATGAGCTAGATCTTTCCTTTGGCGATCTGCTGGAACGGTATCTAGATCGCTCCCGTGATGTCGTCGTGAAAGACTACCGGGGCAAAGCGACGCGATCGCGCCTTACCGACGAACAACTGGGAGCCGATGGCATGCTGGCTTACGAAACTGCCCTGAACGCGATTCGAGAAGCGGACTTCAGCGGCATTCCCATCAGCCCGATTGACTACATTGAGCAGCAGCTAGAGCGAGCCGGTTATCGCGTCACGGAAGTCACGGGACGCAAGGCGAGAATTGGCTATGCCGCCGATGGCTCCATGACCTACCGAGTACGGGCCGATCAGGAGATCACCGCCAAAGGCAAGATCGATGCGGTCGCTAAATTCAACGTGGGAGATGCCGATGTCATTCTCCTCAACTGCTCTGGGTCTACTGGCATTTCGCTCCATGCCTCGGAGAAGTTTGCTGACCAGCGGCCTCGTCACATGATTGTGGCCCAGGCCGAGCGGGACATCAATGTGTTCATGCAGATGCTAGGGCGCGTCCATCGCACTGGGCAGGTCGCTTTACCCAGCTACACGCTGCTGATGGGTGACTTACCGGCTGAGAAGCGACCCGGTGCAATTCTCTGTCGCAAGATGGCGAGCCTCAACGCCAACACGACGGCGGCACGGGAAACGGACATCTCGCTCAATACCGTCGTCGATTTTATGAATCCTTACGGTGAGCAGGTGGTCACTGAACTGTTGAACGATGACCCGGAACTCAACGCGAAGCTGGATTTTCCGGTCGCTCAGGCGGACAATGATGCCTCCGACATAGCCCTGATCAAGAAAGTAACGGGGCGCATTCCGCTACTGCCGATCGCAGAGCAAGAAGCCCTCTACAGCTTGATTGAGTCGGAGTACCGAGACCTGGTAGACCAGGCGCGAGCCATGGGCGAAAACATTCTGGAAGCCGATCAGCTGGATCTGGATGCTCGTCC
The DNA here is from genome assembly GCA_964563415.1 of uncultured Halomicronema sp. Classification (GTDB taxonomy): domain Bacteria; phylum Cyanobacteriota; class Cyanobacteriia; order Phormidesmidales; family Phormidesmidaceae; genus Halomicronema. The sequence continues at coordinate 1,387 of CAZLYS010000067.1, read as the reverse complement.
TTTGGCGCGGATGGAGGTGGTTGCTGACAACAGTGATACGCCCAGCGAGTTTACGGGGCCAGTGTATCTGGAGGTCGTTGACGCTAAGAGCCAAACTAAGCCGCTGACCCAATTGCAGGTCATCAATGCGGTGCGGGAGTCCGTGGGGTTAGAGACGGTGAAAGTTGTGGAGCTGCATGATCAGAGCACGGTGGAAGCGCGGGCAAGGGCGCAGGCAGATGGCACGATCGCCACCCTCCAAACTGAAACGGAGCGGTATCGACAACTTGCCTTGGCTGGCAAGCAGGATACAAAAGCGAGGGATAAGCTGAACGATCGCCTCGACCAGCAGCTCAGCCATGTCACCCAAGTTTTGGAAGAATTCGTACCGGGAATGCCCTTAAGACTGGTTACTCCAGCGAGCCAAACCATTTTCTATGGCGTGGTGGCCAGCGTTGACGCCAAGCCGCGTTCCGGCAGTCCTGCTGCGCCCAATCGCTGGAAGATCAGGATTTTGGTAGCAGACTCGATGCGGCAGCTGACGGTGCCCTTATCTAAGTTCAATACGGGACGGAGTGGCGCATTGGCGGCAACGATGCAGACCGAGGATTGGCTCGGCAACAATGTTTATGGCCTGTTTGACCAACAGCAGTCCGCTGGTCGTATGAATCGGCAGATTTTTACCGGCAACTTGATCAAGGCGTTTGAGGAGTACCCCAGCGGCATGTTGGTGAACTACACCGACTATCAAGGGCAGGTGCGTCAGGGGTTGATGATGCCCAAGGGCTTTGATATTGAGGATGAAATCAAGCAGGAGCCGGTGGCCTTCAGCACCCCGCAGCAGGTGATCCAATTCATTGCCAACGAGACCGATCGCCGAGGTGTCGTCAAAACCTTAGATGAACTCCTCATCCTCAAAGCTCAGTTCAATGGCGATGGGTTTGTCTTGCAAACTCCAAAGTCGAAGGAGTCGGGCGGTCGGTACTTTCTCGATGAGGGGTTGATTACAGCAGCCGGGTCGGACTTTTATTCGGTGGGCGATCGCATGGAAGTCGTCATTCCTCCAGCTCGATTGGAGCAAACTCTGGCGGTGTTGATGCACCAACGCAGATACACTCTGGCCGCCTTTGAGTCGAAAGATATTGCCCGTAAGTTTCTGGGGGTGTCTTTGCCCAAGCTGGAAACTGTTGAGGTCTCTGTTTCTGAACCACGAGTCTCTGAACCGCCGCCTGCAACCCCTAGCCACAGTTCGGTTGTCCCATCACCAACCGCAGCCGCTCCGCCCATTAAGCTCATGGGACAGCTCGAAAGGCGCATCCTGAAATTCCTCCGTGAGGCTGGCATCGAAGACGCGGTGATGCATACTGACGAGTTTCACCTGCGCATTGAAAATGAGCCCTACATTCCG
>CAZLYS010000066.1:0-11220 GCA_964563415.1 uncultured Halomicronema sp. | reverse complement strand
CTCGAACAATTGGGCTCGTGCCGAGGGCGATCGCGTTCATGGCCTTGTCAGCAACAGAGAGTTGCGAAGTGGTGAAAAATGCCTTGAGGCCGTTAAAGGGAGCACCGGTAATGAAACGAAAATCGAGCTCTCCCGTAACGCCACCGCGATTAACGAAAGTATGAGTGTGCTCTTTCAGACGCAAATGATGGAACGCCTCCACCCGCTGCATCAGGGCAAACAAATTGTAATAGCAGCCAAAAAAGACGTGCAGGCCCATTTCGACATGGTTGCCGTCTTTGTCAATCCAACTGCCGACCTTGCCACCAACAAAGGGTCGACTTTCAAAGATTTCGACCTCATGACCGGCGTCGGCCAATTCAACCGCTGTGGATAGACCAGCTAACCCGGCTCCAACAATCGCAACTCGCATGCGTCGTGACGTGTCCTTTATGAAGATAACTTTACGTATTTTAATGGTCGGCGGGGGCTTGTGGGCAAAGAATCCGTGTTCTTGCTTTGAGGCGATCGCACTGAAGCATTCCTTCTGGGCAGCAGCTAGTGGTTACCAGAAAGAAGTTCTGGCAGTCCGGAGCTTAAGTTCACAGGTAATCGAGCAGTGACAGCAGCCCCAGGGCTCGATTACCTGCCCCCTTCTACCCAATCCACTACCGCTCGCTCCCCGACACCTCTTACTCCCAATCCAAGGCGTAACTCATTTGTAGAGGGGGAATGTTTAGTTCTTCTGGGGTTTTGAGGTAAGTTTCAAAAAACGCGACGGTTTCTTTGGGGCCAGGTTTACCTCTCGCGGCTCCGGTCACGCCGGAGGCAATCATCACACCGCAAAACCCATTGCTGTCTTCGCACCATTGCTGCCATTGGGTGAGCAACTTGTTGTCGTGAGCATCCTGCATTAGAAATTCAATGAACAGGTGAAAGTCGCCATCCCTCGTGTGCAATAACCCCAATTGCAAGGTATCTCCTGACATCGGATCACTACCGGGATTAAAACAAACCGCCTCAATGCCCTGTGCCGCTTCCAGTTGTGATGTCAGCTTCTGAGCCTTCGGTCGCGAGGTTTGAATGGCTACGACCGGAACCATTGCAGTCGCTTTAGGAGGCTTACCGAGGGCATGGTAGCCCTTGCCTCGGCCAATGGCATCGAAGGTTGCCCTTGGTAGGCGCGTGAGTAACACCATTGAACCTTCGGGCACATAGTCATCACGAAAGCGGGGTAACTCAAACGCGGCTAAGTCTGAGTCACTTTCGCCAAAGCCTTCAGTGAGCTCGAGTTGTGCCGTAATCTCAGGACAAGTAGTGATTTTGAGGGCCAGTTGAGACTTACCTAAGGGATTCGGCAAGCGGTAAGTATTCGAGAGGTCAGGAAAATCTGATCGACTCAAAATGTCTTCGTGGGCCGTAAAGAAACGGTTGAGACCCTGCAAGCAGACCCTTAGAGCCGCTGCTTCTTCTAATTCCAACGTATGCCTCAACCCCTCTAGCGGATGTAGGCTACCGAACTCAGGAATTACTTCTGATGGGGCAGTCTGCATCCACGGTAAGGGAAGGAGTGGGGGCTCCGATTCGTCACGCACAAGTTCAAAATTTAGAAACAGACAATCTTGGGACAGAAAAGCCTGTTGCATTTGGCGAGGAGTGAGATTGCTCTTGGTGGCTGTTTTACGAAACTGAGTTAGGGAATCAAGGGAACGGTAAATTAGCAAGCCGTATTCTAAGCCAGCCATGCCCAGGACAGAGACGTACAGCGAGCCTAGATTCCATTGATTCAGCTCGATTTGGAGAATTTGATCATCCCCGAGGTGATTCCAGGGAGCAGTGTCCCAAAGCTGCTGGGCTTGCTCATTGAGGGCACTTTCCCAGTCGGGTGGCAGAGACGACTCAGCGATCTCATCAGGCTGTTGTAAACTCTCAAAGATCTCGTCAATGATGGGCAAGGTATCCGCATAATCAACGGTCAGATCGAGGTCTTGCAAAGCTCCGCGCAAAAAAAAGTGAATTTCGCGATCGCACACTACCAGTTTGTGTGGCCGGGCGGGGGAAATCGCCCCTTGCGGATGTTCCATCGCTTGCAGCAGCGTTCTCACCACCGCTTCGTGCCCCGTATCTGCAGGAATAATCGTGACGGCTCTTAATACCCCCTCGGTACCATCGACCCAGATAATACAATCGCTGGCTTCATCCTCATCCGCATCAGCCAAACTACTGTCATAGCCAAACGCATCCAGCATGCCCTCAGAAATGGGCCGGCGATCGCCCTCCCAAACAACCGGTTGCTTGGGCAGCCGTTGCAGTCGGGCGCAGGTAAAAGGACTGAGGGAATACATAGGAGCTGATGATCAAATTCCTTGATAGATGGTTTTAGCAAAAACCAGTGGAGTATCGGGGGCAGGCAGGAACTACTTAACACAAGTCAACTTTTGCGCGACCACGGGTCTTAATCTTAAAGACCCCTGAGGCAAATTTTCAGCAGACAGAGGCAGATCAGTGTAAAAATTATTCAAAATTGTACGGCGATTCTCAAACTTAGAGCCTGGTTTTTGCCAGTCTACTCACCTGACCACAACATCCCCTAAATCCTCCCTAAATCCAGTGTTAAAAAACTATTAACAATTGCCTGATAGCTTGCGGCTAGGTTGTTTTGGAGTGGGGAGATCAGTCATGGATGGGACGCGATTGATACTCGCGGCAGCGTTGCTGTTGCTACTGGGAGATTTTGTTGCCACTTTTGGCTATCACGTGCCAGAGCATGTGTTTGGGAAGTTTCATAGCCTGGTTCACCACAGTCCCAAGCGCAGCTTTGTTCGCTATGCCCTCAAACATCGTCAGCCTCTGGCCCTGGTTGATGGCTTTTTCAGTGCCTTTCCCTATTTTGTCTTCATTCCCTGGCTATGGATGATTTCGCCATGGGGGGTTGGACTAGGGCTCATTCTGGCAGAACTGCATGTCATCTGGCGACACCGGTTCTTGCCCGCAAAGCCTCGCCCTGTTTGGCTGAGTCGACTATGCCAGAGACTGGGCATTACGACGCCAGAACGTCACTGGATTCATCACCAGTACGCGAACGAGGCCTTTGGTGATATTTTTGCGTTCTATGGCAAACCGGCTGAATGGTGGCTCAAGTATTTGCGCCTCATGAAAAAGCGTTATCGGCAGATACTCCGATAACGCTTTTTAACGAGTTTGCAGAGTTTAAGTGGGACACCGTGGAGCACCGCTCCTTGGTAAACCCGCGATAGTTGCCCTAGAGCGGATTAGACTTCACTGGGGCAGGGGGCTTGATCCGAGGTTTATCAGTGTTGCGTGTGGGTTTGGGGCGATCGCCGCCCTCCCCATGTCGGCTACGCCGCGGATAAGGAGAGCGACCCTTCTTTTTCTTCTTCGGCGGCACCATCCGAATTGGGCGCCCATCCGTCATCATCAGCTTCTCACCCTGGCGCTCGACATCAAACTCCCAGAAGTACCCCAATGTCTTGCCAGAGATGGCACCAAAAATGTGCAACTTAAACGCTTTGGGAGTCTTACTAGAGCTAGAGCGCTTCGAAGCCTGGACAATCTTGACCAGGATGGTTTCGGTATCTTCGTCATAACCCAACACCTCACCACGAATGGAGAAGTAGTTTTCCGCCGGTGTCTCGGCTTCGGTCGTAGTGTCAGCGCCAGCGGCGGCTGACTCCTCATCCGCCGTCTCATCAGGCGTTTCATCGGCCTCGCTCTCATCGGTCACGGTCTTAGGATTTTCTCCTGGCAGGCCCAGGGTATCCGGTTCCCAAATCCCCACAATCTGCAAATGCAGGCTGCTGTCCTCAGCGCCCTCTTCAGCATCCTCAGCAGGCTGGCGGGTGCGCGGATACACAACCCAAAGGTGAGCGGCTTCTAGATCAATATGCTTTTTGATCAAGCTGGTCACGCGGCCCAACAGTACAGCATCAATGTGAGTACCGTCTTCGGCTATGATGTTGCCTCGGTTAAGCTGTTCTTCTTCAGGTTGATAGACTCCTCTAACTAAACCGATCGCCCGATATTGCATTGGCTCGCTAGGGGGAGCAATGGGATGACTTGTCACTTTTGAACCCGGCGACGGGCTATCAACCACCGGCTGAACTGGGGGTTCTGACACCGTGGGTGAGGTCGGCGGGGCAGTCGAGGCCGTTGGGGCAGGCTCGGGTTTACTTTTGGGTAACGGGGCCGCTTCAGGCCGTGGTGGTGGCTTATGCAGAGAAGGCCTCTTAGGGGGGGCATTCAAGGGTTTGCCCGAGTTTTGGGATGCTGCTTTAGGGGGGGTATTCTCCGCTGCACTCATGGGTCTTCCGATCCTCCTGAACCTGGCACTCCCACCTCAATAGTCGGACTAGGTGGGGGTTATTCCCTCAAGGTTAGCACTGCAGTTTGTATCCCGCGAACTCCTTCCCAGCCTATTGTTTATTGAGATGGAAGATGGCTAGTTAGCCGATATCTTTAATAATTGTTTCCTGTAGAGTAAGAGGCGAATCCGCACTCTTTTCTAGGTGGAACGAGAGATTTGTCATTTCTTCATCGGTTTTTTATCGATAGATCAGGCTTTGATTCGCAAACGAAGGCGCTAAGATGAGCAGGTTGAATTCGGAATCTCGCTTGTGGCTGTAAAGCGCAACCGTTGGCTGGTCATCAGTGTTCTAGTTGTCGCTGTGGGAGCCTTTTTGGCCCTATCGGTGTTGCCCTTTTTGACCGGAGGCAATCAAACCACCACTGCAACCTCCCATAGCAGTAATCCGTCAGAGGGGAATGATCCTCAAGCCGAGCTTGAGGCCCGGGCCCGGGGCTACGAACTGGTATTGGAGCGGGAGCCGGATAACCAAACTGCGATCGAGGGCTTAGTCGAGGCCCGGATTCAACTGGGTGACCGAGAAGGCGTCATCGCGCCGCTGGAGAAATTGGCTGAGCTGAATCCGAATACGCCAGAATATCGAGTCTTGCTGGGGCAAGCGAAACAAAGTGTTGGTGATTTAGAAGGTGCGGCAGATGAATTTCGCACGGTATTGACCCAACGCCCCGGTGACATGAATGCATTGCAAGGGCTCACAGCACTCTTACTGCAGCAAGAGCGACCCCAAGCGGCGGTGGGGTTGCTGCAAGATACGCTGCAGTCAGCTCCACAAGCTAACGAAGTGGCACCGGGCTCCATTGATGTCGGTTCCGTACAGCTTTTACTGGCTCAGGTCTACGTCGAAGAAGACAATATTGATGAAGCGTTGCGGGTGTATGACGACGCGATCGACGCTGCCGAAGACGATTTTCGACCCGTGTTGGCTAAAGCCCTGGTGCTCAGAGATGCTGGTCGAGAGCCCGATGCGGTAGTTCTATTTAAACAGGCAGAAGAATTGGCCCCAGCTCAATTTAAAGATCAGGTGCGAGAGTTGGCCGCTGGGGAAGATACCGTACCCGCTGCCGGATTAGAAGGAGAGGAGCTGGTTCCCCCCTCAGAGTCACCGATACCTGCAGACCCCTCAGAGGAACCTGAACCAGATGCTTCAGAAGCAGAAGATGGTGAATTCATCGAATAAATCCTTAAACTTGTTGAGCATAAGGCTCAGACATCCTCAAAATATTTCTGAAAAGAACCTTGAGTAATTTTAGTAGGGCAGTTCAGAAGCAATTTGTAACAAGGTTTCTGAGGATCAGGCCACGACTTCAACTCGACGGTTTCCTTACTCTTGAGCATTGAGGAAGACACCGAGCCCATTGTGCACTCGCCCCACGGTACTGCCATGACGATTGATAATAGTGCCACCTAAATACAGGCTAGAGGAGGTCCCGCCATCTAGATTGAGGGCATCGATCGCCCCGAGTTGCCGCATAATTTGAGCCGCCTCGCTCAACGTCGGCCCCCGTCCACCAGGGCTAAAGTGGATAGCCACCAGAATTAGGTTGCCATCAGGGGTAACGCCGATCGCACTGCGAGGAGCCGCTTGGGCTGCAAAAGCAGCGCTGAAGCCCTCGGCTTGGGCATCCGCAATGATCTGACCGTTCTGCATCAAAATGGGACCACCCCCGATCGCGGTGGGAAAATTGGCAAAATTCGGCGGTCGCAGATCAGGTGTCAGGGCCACCGTCATGCCCACTGGCAAAGCCTGGGCTGCCGAATTGAAGGAGCGCAACACCAGCAGATACCCCTGGGGGGGAATCGCGTGAGCACCGGTGCCCGCAGCGCTCGCTGGCGTTTGTTGAACCACGCGGTCACCGTTAACTGTGACGATCAGCTCACCATCGGTGATGGGGGTATAGGTTTGCCCCCAAGCACTGGTATAGAGACCGATGCCCGCCTGCACATAACCGCTATTGAGATGATTCACCGTGAAGGAGTTGCCTTGCTGCGTTGTCAGGGTGTAGCTAAGGGCAAGGCGGCTGAGGGCAAACTGGCGCTGCGGGTTCCAAGCGATCGCCCCGCGGCCCAAAATCGGGCCAGAAATCCACTGTCCACTGCGCCGCACTGCCCCTAAAGGCAACTGGTTGTTGCGGTTAAAAAATCCAGCATTAATGGCAACGTAGGCTTGGTTGGTCGACGCCATGGTTTTGAGGGGGGTAATGCCGGGGAGTTGGTTGGCGTTGGTCCAGATGGGCTCTAGCTGAGTCTCATCATTGAGATTGAGCCAGATTTGATGAACGGGAAACGAGCGATCGCCCACGCTCAGATACTGCTGTTTCCATAAAACACCGGGAGCCCAGCGAATTTCACGAGGAACAACATCGACCTGACTGATATCAATCACCACCCGATTAGGATTCGGCAAACTCCAGACGCGGGGCCGCGAGGTTTCATCAAACGTGCCCCGGATTTGTATCTGCCCACCGCCAGTGTTTACGGAAACAGTGTTCAGCTCATTGCCGTCGCCAGTCGTTAGCAGGGCCGGATCAAAGCTGCTGCTAGGCGTCGCCTGCAACGTCAGCGTAAAAGCGGTGGCATCTTCATCAAAGCTCCAAATCACGGGCCGATCGACCTCCAGCACGAGGCGATCGCCCCAAGCTTGCTTGCCCCGGCGTCCCGCCGTCACCGTGCCGGTGGGCGCTTGAATGCGTAAGTTCGTGCCGTTCGGCGTCAATTGCCAACCGTGCTGCGCTGCCCAAGTGGTGATGTCTAGAAAGCGGTAGCCATTACTGAACCAGGTGGGGAGCACATCGGCTTCGTCTGCGAACCACAGGACTGGTTGCTGGTCAGCTGTCGAACTATTTTGCAAATCTAAACCCAGATGAGTCATCAGGGGCAGATCCGCCATGCCGAGGCGATCGCCCTGCCGCTCCCAAGGAATCGGCACCGTCGTGCTGCCTACCGTTACCGTCGTGCCTTGAGCACTGGCGGGCAACTGCGCTAAGGGCGACGTGACCCGTGGTAAATCTTGCTCATGCTGAGTCGGTAACGCGATCGCCGATAGTTCAGAGCTGACAGCTACACCTAACGTCATGCCGACGATGCCTAAACCCATCATCGAGCTAACCCAAGGATTGAACCATTTTCTAGACTTCACCGCTTGCATGAGCCGCCTCCAGCGTGAGGTTAATTCCTCAAAAAGAATTCTTCAAAAGCGTAATCGTTCACACAGCGAAACAGAACATCTCAACGTAATACTGCAATACTTGTCAACGCTTTCAAGGCATCCGTCTGTAATCGGGAAATCCCCTTGGTCCGTAAGGTCGATGGTTTTGTGTGACACCCTACTGCAGCGGAACGAGAGGGTATAATCATCAATCCAGGCTCATGATAGACATCGATCTTGATTGCCTGTTGCGGCTTGGCTGAGACTGCCGTCTAAGTGTGCATCGGCCAAGCTGAATGCTGATAGCAAAGCATCGCAAAGTAACTTGCTGATCGCTCAAACTCGATCAGGGATGCCTGATTTCAGACCACTACTTAGATAGTTGCTAGGGTTTCTTTACTTCCTAAAGCTTCTGGCTGCTTTCTAGTGAGGACATATCGGCTACCTGTCATGGCAGGCAAGTTTAGAGTCGCTGGGGCGACTATTTTCGTTGATATCACCTCTTTCAATACGAGCCGTCTCATGGGGAATACACCGTTGAACCTGAACCAGCCCAACCAACATCAGACCACTAGCATCCTCCAGTGGGGGCCGCGAGCCATCGTCGAAGAACGAGACGCCTGTGGCGTAGGTTTTGTTGCCGATCAGCAAGGGCGAGCCAGTTTTAAGTTGGTGCAGCAGGCGCTGAAAGCTTTGGGCTGTATGGAACATCGGGGTGGCTGTTGTGCGGATCGAGATTCGGGTGATGGGGCGGGGGTGATGACGGCGACGCCCTGGGCATTGCTGCAAGCCTGGGCGCAAACATCCGGTCTCGACGTAACGCTAGACCCCGATAAAACTGGGGTGGCAATGGTCTTTTTACCGCTGCAGGCCGAGGCCGCGGCGATCGCCCGTGAGATTTTTGCAACAGCTACCAAAACGGAAGGCTTTACTGTTCTCGGTTGGCGAGAGGTACCCGTTAAGCCTGATGTATTGGGAACTTTGGCAAAACAAAACCAGCCCCGTATTGAGCAATTCTTAGTGCAGTGTGACCACGCCAGTGGCGATGAACTAGAACGCGAACTGTTCCGGCTGCGCCGCCGCATCCATCGGGCGCAAGTGAGTTGGCAAGGGGATGCCGCGATCGCTCAACAACTAAAAGAAACCTACATTTGTTCTTTCTCCTCTCGCACCATTGTCTATAAGGGCATGGTGCGCTCTGAGGTACTGAGCCAGTTCTACCTGGATTTGCAGAACTCGGACTACGTCAGCCCGTTCGCGATTTATCACCGTCGCTTTAGCACCAACACCATGCCTAAGTGGCCGTTGGCGCACCCCATGCGTCTCGTGGGTCACAACGGCGAAATCAATACCTTGGTGGGCAACATCAACTGGATGAAGGCCCGGGAAGCTGATCTCACCCATCCCCTGTGGCAAGGCCACATTGAGGAACTGCTGCCGATTGTGAATATGGACAACAGTGACTCCGCCAACCTCGACGGCGTGATGGAACTGCTGGTGCGTTCCGGACGGACCCCGTTGGAAGCGCTGATGCTCATGGTGCCCGAAGCTTATCGCAATCAGCCCGAGCTAGAGCAATATCCCGAAATCACTGACTTTTATGACTTCCATAGTGGTTTGCAAGAACCCTGGGATGGCCCAGCGTTGATCGCCTTTGGGGATGGCAAACAGGTGGCGGCAGCTCTAGATCGCAATGGCCTGCGACCGGCCCGCTACATCATCACGGCGGATGGTTTGATCATTGTGTCCTCAGAGGCAGGTGTCGTCGATGTGCCCGTTAAGAGCATTGTCGAAAAAGGTCGCCTCGGTCCTGGGCAGATGATTGCTGTGGATTTTGAGACCCATGAAATCCTTAAAAACTGGGATATCAAACAGCGAATTGCCGCTCAGCAGCCCTATGGCGAGTGGCTGGCTCAATACCGTAAATCCGTTCAGCCGCAGCTATTTGCCGAAGCCACGACGTTGGAAAGTGCGACGCTATTGCAGCAGCAAACGGCCTTTGGCTACACCGCTGAAGACGTGGAAATGATCATCCAAGACATGGCGGCTCAGGGCAAAGAGCCCACCTTCTGTATGGGGGATGATATTCCTCTGGCAGTGCTATCGACTAAAGCTCACCTGCTATATGACTACTTTAAGCAGCGGTTTGCCCAGGTGACGAATCCGCCCATTGACCCCCTGCGAGAGCGGTTGGTGATGTCTCTAGAAACTCAATTGGGTAAGCGGGGCAACTTGCTAGAAGAACATGCTGACTATGCTCGTCTGCTGAAGCTAGAATCACCGGTCTTGAACGAAATTGAGCTAGATCTAGTGCAGTCATCAGACTTCCAAACGGCTACGGTATCCACGCTGTACCGAGTGACTGAGGGACCCAATGGCCTGGAGCAAGCAATCGCGGCGTTGTGTGATCGCGTCGATGCTGCCGTAAAAGCCGGTAGCGAGATCATTGTGTTGAGCGATCGCGTGGATGCAGAAGGCAATGCCTGCTCGCTGACCGCAGACACGACTTATATTCCCCCATTAGTCGCCACGGGCGCGGTACATCACCATCTGATTCGCGCTGGTCTACGCATGAAAGCGTCCATCGTGGTGGATACCGCCCAGTGCTGGAGCACCCATCACTTTGCCTGCTTGGTGGGTTATGGTGCCAGCGCCATCTGTCCCTACCTGGCGTTGGAATCAGTGCGTCACTGGTGGCACGACAGCCGCACCCAAAAACTGATGGAGACCGGGCGCATTGAGCCTGTGACCCTTAACGGTGCCCAGGCCAACTATCGCAAAGCCGTAGAAAATGGGTTGCTAAAAATTCTCTCAAAGATGGGAATTTCCCTCATCACCAGCTATCAGGGGGCACAGATTTTTGAAGCAGTGGGCATCGGCTCGGACTTGCTAGAAACTGCTTTCCGGGGCACCACGTCTCGTCTTGGCGGTCTGACCCTGGCAGATTTGGCCCAGGAAACCAATCGCTTTCACCAAAAGGCGTTCCCAGAAATTGGGGGCAAACGCTTGGAAAACATGGGTTTTGTGAAGGCGATGCCCAAGGGCGAGTACCACATGAACACCCCGGCCCTGACCAAGGCGTTGCACAAAGCGTTGGAGTCGAAGCAGTATGACCATTACGAAGTCTACAAAGCGCAGTTGGAAGGCCGCACCCCCACGGCGCTAAGAGATTTGCTGGATCTAAAGAGCGATCGCACGCCCATCCCCATTGATGAGGTCGAACCCGTCGCCAGCATTATGGAGCGGTTCTGTACTGGGGGGATGTCTTTGGGAGCCCTGTCTCAAGAAGCGCACGAAGTGTTGGCGATCGCCATGAACCGGATTGGCGGCAAGTCAAACTCTGGGGAAGGCGGCGAAGACCCGAAACGCTTTGAAGTACTGAAGAACGTCGATGCGGAAGGCCGCTCTGAACAGTTTCCTAACTTGAAAGGCCTACGGAATGGCGATACGGCCAGCTCTGCCATCAAGCAGGTGGCCTCAGGTCGCTTTGGGGTCACGCCAGAATACTTGATGCACGCCAAGCAAATCGAAATCAAGATGGCTCAGGGCGCGAAGCCCGGTGAAGGCGGTCAGTTACCGGGTAAAAAGGTGAGCCCTTACATTGCGATGCTGCGACGCTCCAAACCTGGTGTCTCTCTCATTTCGCCCCCGCCCCACCACGATATACAACGGATGGATCTACGATGCCAACATGAAGCATGCAATCCCGTAC
>CAZLYS010000065.1:0-11230 GCA_964563415.1 uncultured Halomicronema sp. | reverse complement strand
TCTTCGGTCGCTAACTCTAAGGCCGTACGCAGTTCATCCACGGCAAGATACTCAATCTAGGCCAATCATTTGTCTTATTTTAAGCATCTGGAAGGATCCCGCGCAAAAGCCGGAGAAGGCCACCAGTAAACTACGGTGAAAGTGGCCAACCGTGACTGGTCATCGGGACGCGGAAGAGTAGGAGAAGCCAGAAGAAAAGCACCATGACAATACCAGATGTGATTGTGGTCGGCGCTGGTTTAGCGGGGTTGGTCTGTGCACGGCGACTACAACGGGCCGGTCACCAAGTCAGCGTTATCGAAAAATCTCGCGGCTTGGGGGGTCGACTCGCCACCCGCCGCATCCATGACACCCCCTTCGATCACGGGGCGCGTTATCTCGCGCACCCTAGCGATCGCTTAGAACAACTCATACAGCACTGGCGTGACCAGCAGCTTGTGACGCCCTGGCAACCCCACACCTATGGGATGGATGCCGCTGGCACCCTGCACCCACAATCCACAGGAGAACCTTACTGGGTCGCCCCAGCGGGCATGAACGTGATCGGCAAACATTTGGCTCAGGGGTTGACCATTCATCGGCAGCAGCGACTCATAGGCCTGGGGCTGACGGTGCAGAACACCTGGCAACTCACAGTCGAACGGGCGACCGATCAATCTCAAGTACAGCATCAGGCGAAGGCGATCGTGTTGGCGATCCCAGCTCCACAAATCGTCCCCATCTTGACGCCGCTGGCCGCGATCGCCTCAATTCAAACCATTCTCACCGCCCTCGATAACGTCACCTACGCCCCCGCAATCACGGTGATGGCTCAGTACGATGACCCAACCCGCCAGCCGACGGATGCTCTGCCCGGTTCCCCCACGGGGCCTTGGATGGTTGAAGGTCATCCAGAAACGCCGTTGTTTTGGGTGGGCTTAGACAGTAGCAAGCGATCGACAACGGACACCCATGTTGTCATCCACAGCAGTGCGGCGTTTGCTCGTCAGTGGTTCGACGAGCCGGATTTGCAACCCGTGGGCAAAACTCTACTTGCCCAGGCTGGTGACCACATTGCTGCCTGGCTCAAGCAGCCCCAATATTACCAGGTGCATCGCTGGCGCTATGCCCTTGTCGACACACCCTGTACAGACTCCTTGCTCACCACCACCATGCCCTTGCCCTTAGCCGCCTGTGGCGATTGGGGGGGCGATCAACAGCTCGACAGCGCTTTAAAGTCAGGCTGGGCAGCGGCAGCCGCGATTCACGCTCAGTTCAGTGGCGATCAACTGCCCGACTTTCCCATCGGATTATTCTGAGGCTGCATCATTTCATAGACCTGGTGGAGGGCTTTTCTCAAAATGGTTTGGTAACGCTCTAGTGCTGGTTAGGAAATCCCCATTAGCATAAAGTTACGGACTCTAGTTCAGGTTTCGGTCATGGCTTTGAATGCAACCGAGTACAAATACATTCAGCTAGATGAGGCAGGGACGGCCATAATTGCCGGTAGCTCAATGAAAGTGGTAGAGCTGATCACCTCTCATCTGGCCTATGGTTGGAGCCCGGAGGAGCTGCATTTTCAGTATCCTCACATCAGCTTGAGTCAAGTTTATTCAGCGCTGGCCTACTACTGGGATCATCAACAGGCGATGGATGCCGACATGCAACACCGGTTAGAACGCGTTGCTGCTATGAAACCGGAAATGCCTGCTACGATCGCGGCGAAATTGCAGTCCCAAGGGCTGTTGTCTTGAGCGTTCATTTCTACATGGACGAAAATGTACCCAGACAAATCACCACAGGGCTCAAACTACGCGGCATTGATGTCTTAACAGTTCAAGCCGATGGTCGCTCTGGCCTAGCTGATCCTGAAGTTTTGCAACGGGCAACGGAGCTGGAGCGAGTCCTGTTTTCCAGGGATGATGATTTGGTCGCTATTGCTCACGCTTGGCAACAACAAAGTACGCCCTTTTCAGGGGTAGTTTATTCTCATCCTCAAACGGCCAGTATTGGTGACTGCGTCAAAGATTTAGAATTAATTGCCAAAGCGTGTGATCCGACAGACTGTTACGGACAAGTGCAGTTTCTACCGCTATAAAACCTGTCGTAGCCAGTCGTTGCCAGTTAGCCTGATCGCCCCTTTGCCAGTCAAAATAAGGATATTCTTCACTTGCAAGCATTCCCCTCTCACTGATGGTGCGACTTCAGGCTAGCCCGACGGATATTGACGATGGCGCGATCGCCCTCACGGTAGAACAAATGGCGGCGCTTGATGCCCTACAAGAATTTGTCATCAGCACCGAAAAGTTATACCTACTGACAGGATATGCCGGCACCGGCAAAACCACCTTGCTGCAAGTCTTTGTCGCCGGTTTGCGGGAACAAGGGGACGAGCGCAAAATCGTGTTGTCGGCCTTTAGTAATAAGGCCACCAAAGTGCTCGCCAAAATGGCTGACGATTGGCAACTCGACGTGGATGCCATGACCTGTTGCACCCTGCTGGGGCTGCGTCCTGTGATTAACGAAGATACGGGCAATCAAGAATTTCAGCTCGATCGCAAGCAGGGCAGTCAAGTCGATCGCTACAGCCTCGTCATCGTGGATGAATGCTCCATGGTGAATGAAGAGCTGTGGCACTTGCTCGTTAACGCCGTGTCGAATCTTTACGGCAGTACCCAAATTTTGTTCGTCGGGGATCCGGCGCAACTGCCCCCGGTGAATGAGCCAGAGTCCGCCTGTTTTCGGGAAATTCTCCACAAATCAGAGTTGACGGAGGTGGTGCGGTACGGTGGTGCGATTGGCGTCATTGCTGAAGATATCCGCCGCAATTTGGAGCGCGATCGCTTACCGCGCTTTCAGACTGATGTGAATGGCGATCGCACCGAAGGCTGCTTTGCGCTGCCGCGATCGGTCTGGGAACAGTTGATGCTCAAAGCCTTCACCAGTGAGGCTTATCAACGGAACCCGGATCAGGTGCGGGCACTGGCCTATACCAACCGCCGGGTGACCCAACTCAACCATAAAATCCGGCGCGCCATCTACGGGGCGACCGCTCTCAGCTTTGTGCCTGGCGAGCGACTCGTTGCCCTGAATGCCTGCATCGAAGAAGACGCCATCATTTTGCCCACCTCTGCCGAGTGCGAAGTCATTGAAGCTCGTCGCACCCGGGATGGTGAATGGCCGATTTGGCTCCTGTCCGTCGAGACCGAAGAAGGCGATTTCCGCGAGCTGCGCGTTTTGCATGAAGCCGGTGCCAGCGAGTTTAAGCTCAAACTCGACGACTTAGCCCGGAATAAAAACTGGATGGCGTTTTGGGACCTCAAGCAATACTTCCATGACGTGGATTACGCCTACAGCCTCACCATTCACAAAAGTCAGGGTTCTACGTTTCAGGATGTCTTTGTCGATGTACCCTCCATGCTCGCCAACCGCAACATTATTGAACGCAACCAACTTTGCTACGTCGCCCTCACCCGCGCCGCCAAACGGTTATTTACGTATCAGTGAGCCAGAATCTTGGTAGACACAACATAAATTTGTCGCGAGCTCTTGGAACCGAGCTCTTGCATACTGTACCTTAGGAGCTAGATCAGGTGTTTTTATCCTGAGAATTCAGCCCAAAGATGGTTAATTGGCCATTACAAACATTTCTATGAAGCGCCAAGAAAAAGTTCTTAAGCATATAAAAAAAGCGGGTATTGGGGTTGAAATTGGTCCGAGTCATAACCCGATCGCTCCTAAAAAATCTGGTTATAATGTCCATATCATTGACCACATGAGTCGCGAGGAACTGGTCAAAAAATATACTGGCCATGGCCTTAATCTAAGCAGAATCGAAGACGTTGACTTTGTTTGGCAAGGGCAGTCCTATGCTGAGCTTTTGGGCCACACTAATTATTACGACTGGATTATTGCCTCTCACGTCATTGAACATGCCCCTGATTTAATTGGATTTCTCAATGACTGCACTGAAATCCTCAACGAAAATGGAGTCATTTCATTAGTTATCCCCGATAAACGTTATTGCTTTGATCACTATCGACCGATTACGGGTCTAGCTCAACTCATTGATAGTCATCATCAACAAGCCAAAATTCATAGTCCAGGTGCGGTCGCAGAGTACATGCTGAATGTAGTGGCGAGATCAGGCAACATTGCTTGGTCTGCTCATGAGACTGGCAGCTATACATTGGTGCATTCCCTAAACGATGCGCAACGAGGCATGACCACTGTCATCAATGATCAAAGCTATATCGATGTTCATGCCTGGTGCTTTGTGCCCCATTCATTCCGTTTGTTGATGCACGACTTGTTTGAATTGGGTTTAATTTCTGTTAGGGAAATTGAATTTTATCCCACAGACGGCTGTGAGTTTTACATGACTTTAGGCAAGCATGGAAAGGGAATTAGCCAATCACGACTCGCCCTGCTGGAAGCCATTGATGATGAGATAATTGCTGGCATCAGTGGTACTCCAAAAACCTGGCAAGATTATTTAACAAGTCAGGCAAAAGCAACCAAAGCTGGTATCAAAAACGGCTTCAAAAAAGCGCTGTCACGCACTAAATATTTTATCCGAGATCGCACTAGCAATTAAATCAGGGTCTTTAACGAATAATTTTCAGGTGATGAAAGTCCACAGCAGTCATGAACCTCCTTAAGCGACGCCTGCCAAAGGTGACAAAGACCGCCACGTAAACTCGTCATGACATCTGTCTAAACAGGACGTTGGCACCCCACTAGTGAACAATTAGCATGATTGTTGGTTAGGCACCTGATACCAAGACACCCCCCAAGACAATTAACCCTGCCCCAATCAAGAGCTTGACGGGGTCTGCATCGCGCCATTCGGCAAACAAAATGAGCGCCAGCCCTGACGTCACTAGCGTATTCATGTTGTAAAGGGGTACCAACTTTGCGAGGGGTGCCTGATATTTCAGTAGTCCCAGCACCACGCAACCCGTTCCCAAGGCCCACAAGATGCCCTGCATGGCAGATGATATTGCTGCTGCCACTGACGGTACGTTGCCCGGCAGAAATAGATTAAACAGCCCTCCCATCAGGCTAATCGCTACCCCGATAAAAAAGAGATGACCGCCAACCGACATCCCCGCATTGGAGCTGGTTTTGGCAAAGACGCTCGACAGTCCGTAAAACAGGGCTGGCAAAAAGCCCCCCACGATCAAACCCAACAGTTGTGGTGACATCTGCGCCGCGCCTAATGAATGAAAGTTCTTCGTGATCTTAGTGCGATCGCTCCGCCAACCCTTAGGGCCATGGATGAGTTAGTCGGCAGGCTGACAGGTCGGGCAGTAATAGTAACGCCGCCCGGCCGATTGCTCTTTCACAATCGGTGTACCGCAGACGTAACACCCTTGGCCCTCGCGACCAAACACCCAATGCCGATATTGACGTCGCGGCCACCCCCGCTGCCTTAAGTCGAGGGCAATCTTCAGGTCATTCGTAATGCCATTGTGGTGATACGACTGCTGGGGAATCGCGAGAGCCACATCGGCAAAGCGGGCTAACTGTTCGCGATCGCAATCGGTCGGTCGTCGAGTGGGATGAATGCGGCTGACAAACAAAATCTCGCTGCGCAAATAGTTGCCCACCCCACAGAGAAAGCCTTGATCCAGCAATAAGGTAGTGAAGCGGCGACGGTAAAAGACCTTTTCTTGCACCCAGTCAAAAATCTGCTCACGGGTAACTTGGGCATCCAAAATGTCGGGGCCGAGTTTTTGAATGAAAGGATGGTGGGGCACCGCTGCCACCGCCAACACCTCAATATCAGAAGCGCTGTAGAGCAAGGCCGATTTGCGCTCGGTATGAATGGCAAAGCGCAGTTGCCGATTGGTCTGAGGGAAGTTGTAGGCCTGGCGTACCATCCACTTGCCGTAGAGCTGGTTGTGGCTATAAACACACAGGTCATTGTCAAAGTACGTCACGAGCGCTTTGCCGTGGGTGGCAATGTGCGTCACGGTGCATCCAGACAGCTTGGCGGCATAGGGTTGTAAATGATCAAAGGCAAAGAAAACTTCGGTGGTGAGCTGACGGGCGATCGCTTTTTCTAACTTATCCGCCGCTTTCCGAATTTCTGGCCCCTCTGGCATCCTGTTCCCCCAATCCACGTCCAACACTGTAGCGCTCTGAAGAAGGCCATGCTGTGAAGGCGGAGTCACTGAATTTAGATGCGATCGCGATTGCCTCGCTGAATACACTCCATACAGATATGAAACATTGCCAAAATCAGGACCACCTCAATGCCGATTTGGAGAGGGGTGGGTGCCGAGAGTAGCCCTGCCAACACCATGAACGACCCCACCAGCAAGCTCACAATCAAAATGACTTCATCATCAAAGAGCTTGAGCCCAGCCCAGAGAATGCTAAATCCGAGAATCCAGAAGATGAGATAGGTCATCCAGTTCAACGAAAGACAAAATTACGAATGCACGGTCACGTTGGCTGCGGTTACTTCCCACTGTATGAGGAAAGTCAATCTTCGTGATTGATGATATCTCACACCAATGGCTACAGTCCTTCACAGTTAGGCCACTCAGATATAGCTAAAAGTGTAGAGTCATCAATCTTATCCAGTAAGCTGAACAGTATCCGCAGATTTACGCACATCCGGGTTACTGCATCTATTGGGTCATGGAGCCGCTCGCCCTGAATTCACCTGTCGGGATAGCCGAGGCGATCGCCCACTTTTCTTAGAAGCCCGCACGTTGAGAAGGCCCTCGCCAATTGTTCACCGTATCAATCGCCGAACCATGAAGATTGCGAAGATCGCATTGAACTCGCAGGTGACCGCTCTGGTCTTTAGCAGTGCTCTACTAGGCATTTCGATACCGGCGCAAGCGAGCCCGATCATGCCAGACCCCAACGGTGCCACTCAAGTCACGCAATCGGGCGAGATCTTCAGCATCACTGGGGGCCATCTATCTGGCGATCAACAAACCCTATTTCACGCCTTTACCGAATTTGGGTTAACCCCAGGGCAAGCCGCCGCGTTTTTTGCTCAGCCCAATGTGCAAGCCATTCTCGGAACCATTAACGGTGGGCAGGCCTCTTATATTGATGGGCTCTTGCAAGTGACCGGGAATGATGCCGACCTCTATTTGATTAATCCTGCTGGAATCTTATTTGGCCCCAATGCCCAACTCGATCTTGCCGGGTCATTTGCGGCGATGACTGCCAGCGGTGTGTTGTTTGATGATGCGCTATTTAATGTCCTCGAGCCCAATGACTACAGCCAGTTCGCCGGGACCCCCACTGGTTTCACCTTTGTCGAAGGCGGTGGTGCGGTGGTGAACGCCGCCGATTTGACAGTGCTGCCGGGAGAGTCCATTACCCTCATGGGGGGACAAGTGATTTCGACAGGAACGCTAACGGCACCTGGGGGCGGGATCACGATCGCCGCCATCCCTAACAGCAACCTCGTGCGCATTAGCCAAGCTGACATGGCGCTCAGCCTCGAGCTGGTGGCCTTAACCGATGGAGCGGCCTCGTCCTTACCCTTTGCTCCATTGTCGTTGCCAGAGCTACTTACCGGCAGCGACATCGCCGCCGCCACAGGCATTACAACGAATGCTGATGGCACGATCGCCTTAGTGAATACCGCCGTCGCGGACTTAGCGGGCACCGCGATCGCCACTGGCACCCTCGATACGTCTGGGAATATGGGCGGCGACATTACGATGTTGGGCGATCGTGTCAGTCTGCTCGGGGCTACGGTCAATGCTGCGGGCGTAGGCAATGGGGGCACCGTGCGGATTGGCGGTGATTTGGTAGGTCAACCCACGCTACCTGGCTCCACCCTGACCTACGTGGATGCGGGGAGTGTGATCGCCGCTGACAGCTTGCTCACGGGCAACGGCGGCACCGTAATTCTATGGTCGGATGACACAACTGCTTTTTGGGGTGACGTTTCTGCGCAAGGCGGCGCTCTAGACGGAGACGGTGGTTTTGTCGAAGTGTCAGGAGCGCGATCGCTGATCTTTAACGGCGATGTGACAACAATGGCTCCTTTCGGCAGCGATGGTGAACTGCTGCTCGACCCGACCGACATCATTATTCGCAATGGCGTTGCTGATGGCGATGATACCGATGGGCTGGCAGCGCTGTTGAGCGAACCCAACATTGCTCTGACGGATCCGATTCCCACCATCATTTACGAATCAGAACTAGAAGGGCTGAGCGGCGACACTGCGATTACGCTACGGGCTAGCAACAGCATCATTATTGAAGATTTGGCAGATAACGAACTCACTTTTGCGGAGCGATCGCCCATTTTGATCGGTGGCGTTCCGATCACCGACTCCCTAGCGCCGGATCAAGTGCCCCCCGATCCCGCACCGATTCGGTTTGAGTCGGGCGGTGCGTTTGCAATGAATCAGGGGGATACGCTGTCGGCTCCGGGTCGTGACGTGTTTATTCTGGCTGGCGGTGCCGTCACGTTGGGAGACGTCCGCACCTGGCGCGACGGCAACGACAACGCCAATGTGGCGCCCTCAGTCGAGACTGATGGCAACCTCACCGTCATCGGTAGCACCATTCAGGCCGGTGACTTAAATGCTTTACAGCGGCAGATTCTCGACGCTGACGGGAGACAGCTGATTTCTGGAGCGGTTGGGTTGGGTGGCGGTAACGCTAGCCGAGTCTATTTGGAATCCACAGCAGGCGACATCACAGTGGACAGCATTCTCGCTGGGGCTGGTGGACTCGTCATCAATGCGGCAGAAACCTTTCGAGCCGAAGATTTCTTTCGGGTGGAAGCGGTGTCAGAGCGGGATGCGGCTGGCAACGCGATCGCGTCTGACATTTTCGACCTGAGCATTTTTGTGTCCATTCCTCTACCGCGTGATGCAACAGACAATCGCATTCTCCCGCCAGTTGACCAGCAGTACTTCTTCCGAGGGGTCAGAGTTGATCCCTCCACGACAGGCGAGATTGCCATCGCCTTTGACACCCAAAATGCCCGCCGGTTTGAAGAACTGGACTTTTTTACTGGCCCGGCGATGGCGGGGGATGGTGGCATAGCGCCACCACCAGGGGAAAATGGCACCGTGGCGGGACTGCTCTTTGCAGAACCCGATCGCACCATCGTCACGTTTTTAGAAAGCCAACTCTTTGAACCCACCAATGAAATCGCCGATACGACCGCCTTGGATGAGCTGTCTGAAGAAGATGAGGAAGCAGAAGCATTCGCTGATGCCCTCACCAGTGGAGACCAAATCTTAGAAATTTGCGACGACAATGCTGAAGACCCAGATGAAGACTGTCTAGAGTAAGGGAAGGCGTTCTGAGCACTCAGTAGGGAATTCACCATGCTATCGACTCTATGGGCAGCGACCTTGCTCACAGCTGACCTGTCCACAGATTTAATCCAGGTGCCGCCACCCACCGCCATCATGGCGCAGGCAAATTTAGAAGCAAGTCCAGAAGCCGCATTTCAAGCTGGCATGACCGCGTTTCAGGCGAACGATTACGAAGCCGCGATCGCCGCTTGGGAAACCGCACTGACCGGGTTTGAAGCTGCCGACAATCCAATCCAGGTGACCCGAACGCTTAATGCGTTAGCAGCAGCAGCGCTGTCTCTCAGTTGGCACGGTGACGCGATCGCCTACGCCAGTGACAGTGCTACCCGCGCCCAGGCACTCGACCGTCCTGATCTGGAAGCCCAAGCGTTAGGCAATTTAGGCATTGCGTACCAAGCCTCTGGCCAATTTGCCAGAGCGGTAGAAACCTACGAACGTGCCCTCACTCGCCTGGAAAATCAAACTGACTCTGCCGCCATTGCCCAGCTCTATGGCCTCTTAGGGAATGCCTATGAAGCCCTGGGAGATTACGACTCCGCGATCGCCGCTCAAGAGACCAGCATGACGATGGCGGCCGCCGTCAACGCCCCTTCCTTAGAAGCCACCGCCCAGATGAACTTGGGGGGGCTCTACAGTCTGCAGGCAGACTATGACACGGCCATTACCTGGTATGAACGTGGAATTGCCCTGGCCACTGAGTCGGGCTTTTTGGGGTCGGCGGCCTATGGCTTTAATAATCTTGGCGGCACTTATCAAAAATTGGGCAATCATGAAGCTGCGATCGCCCAATTTGAGCAAAGTCTGGCCCTAGCAACGGAAACCGGGAATCCCATGCTGCAGGCCACCGTGCTGACCAATTTAGGGGTCGCGTTTGAAGATACAGGCGATTTAGAAAAGGCGCTACGCAGTCATCAAGCGAGTGTGGCGATCACCCGTCGCCTCGAAGCCCCCCGTCTGCTGGCCGACGCCCTCAATAACCTGGCCCACACCCACCTCGTTGCCGGCACTTTAGATGAGGCGGAAATTGCCCTACAAGAGTCAGTGCAGCTACTGGCAGCTTTGCGACAGGGACTAGCCGACGCTGATAAAGTCAACGTCTTTGACAGTCAAATTTATACCTATAACCTGCTAATGCAAGTGCAGGTGGCGCAGGGCAATTACACTGCCGCCCTCGAAACCTCTGAAGCCGGTCGCGCGCGGGCTTTTGTCGAGTCCTTTGCCACCGATGACACGGTCTCAACTGAACCTCGGATTGATCAACTGCGTGAGGTAGCACTGCGGCTAGACGCCACGATTGTGGAGTACGCGATCGTCCCCGAAGATGACTTCCAAGACAGCAAACACTAAATTTGACAGATAACAAAGCCCTCAACCCTGAACCAGCAAGGATGATATGGGGGCTCAAGCAATGACCAATACCGCTTTTGGGGTTCCATAGTGTGACTTTAGTAGACTGTACCCCAAACCCTACTCTAGTGATTAGGGCCACAGTTTTGAACAGAACACCTCTGGAATTCGGATCGATAAGGCTTGCTTGTAGGCTTCGAGATGTCGGGCTTGACTCCCTCAATTCCCCTTGACTAGGGGTCTCAGGGTTTAGGGTACGTGGCATAGAGGACCCTTCAAAGTGCTTACAACTTAAAGCAGGAAGGAAAAACATCCAACCATACGTGGATCCTCCCGGGTTTCTCGTTCCATAAGGTTCTGACTTCTTGCTTCGGAGATACCCCGAAACCGGAAACCCTAAACCCTAAACCCGGAAACCCTAAACCCCTAAATCCTCGGCCCTTCAAGAAAGGCTACGAGTTCTAGGACGCCGACACTCCCAGGACCGGGCATGAAGCCCTTCATAATCATCATAGAGTGGACTGCGGTAGCTATAGTCTAAATTATAGACGTTTGGGTTTAGGGTTTAGGGTTTAGGGTTTAGAGGC
>CAZLYS010000064.1:0-11336 GCA_964563415.1 uncultured Halomicronema sp. | reverse complement strand
ACCTGTGTGGTCTTGACCAGACGATTATTAGCTAAAAAATGAATCGGCTGGTGTCTTCAGTACAGAGTTGGTATCGCTAGACAAGGTATTGAGAGATGGCGCTTAATCTAAACGGCCAATGGTCTGTCGGCTTGGGTAATCCGCTCCATCGACAGACCCAGATACTCCATTTGAGCACGAGTAAAGTGGCAATCGCTTAACTCAGCATCCACCAAAATAGCTCCAGTAAGGTCAACGGTTCGAAAGTCGATGCCGCACAGATAAGCTCCCGTCAAATCGGCATAACACAACTTCGCATTACTGAAGTTGGCGTTGTCAAGGCTAGCATTACGTAAATCGGCCAGTCGCAAATCGGCCTCTACTAGGCGACTCTCGCGCAAATCACTCTCGACTAGCTGGGCACGAATCAACGTCGCTCGCTCAAAAGAAGTATGACGGAGTTGTGCGTGGTTTAAATTGGCGCGCCACAACATCGCTTTCGAAAAATTGGCTTCCTGCAACAAGCTATGACTCAGATTGCTACCCGTTAAGTCAGCCCCTTTCAAAATTGCCTGATTAAGCTTTAGACCAGGCATCCAAGCTTCACGAAAATCGACGCCACTGAAGTCGCGTCGGCCAGCTGAGTAGCTTTTTAAGAGTTGAACAATTTGCATGAAATCGATGGTTCATAAAAAATCTTTTGCAGCGCTTCGCAGGTAATAAACACCCAGCCACAGCAGCGCTCACTAATGTAAACTAATGTAACGATTTTTTGCGCGATTTGCAATCTC
The DNA here is from genome assembly GCA_964563415.1 of uncultured Halomicronema sp. GTDB lineage: Bacteria > Cyanobacteriota > Cyanobacteriia > Phormidesmidales > Phormidesmidaceae > Halomicronema. The sequence goes on along the minus strand of CAZLYS010000064.1, from coordinate 10,566 downwards.
TTGTCTTTATTAGGGTGTATAGCGACTTTGACCAAGCATGGTGCGCATCGAATCATCGCGATGGGTGTCTGTGGCTGAGGGCATACCGTCTGTGTGCCTTCGAATATAGATTTTCATGCCTGAGATAAAGATGATGCCAAAGCCAATAGCACTTGGCAGACGCTTTCTGGCTCATGTTGCCAATATTGATCGCCCATGGTGAAGCGATCGCGCTTCATAAAATTTTTTGCAGCAAAATCCCTACCCTGGGCGGGGTGATCTTACGACGGGGTGCCTCCTCAAAAATTACTAGGATCAGATAGTCGAACTTTCAAGGAATAACAGCTATGGCGTCCTCTGCTAGCCATCAACGGCTGACCCTGTCTTATCTGCTCTGGTTAGGTGGCTTCTTTGGATTCTCCGGTCTGCATCGGCTATACAACGGCAAAATCACCAGTGGCATCATCTGGTTTTTTACCCTGGGGCTATTTGGCATCGGGCAATTTGTGGATGTGTTTTTAGTGCCTGGCATGACCGAAGAGCACGAGCTCAAACGGCTGCGCTCAGTCTACGGGAATGATCTGTATGACATTCTGAATCAGCCGATTACCACTGCTCAAACCCAGCGATCGCTCACCCGTGAACAAAAGATGGTAAAACTCTTGCGGGCTGCCAAACAAAATTCGGGTCAACTCTCTGTCACTCAAGCAGTGCTGGAAACTGGCTTTAGCTTTGAAGAAGCCGAAGCCTTGCTGAGTGAGATGGCACGCTCTGGATATGTAGCCATTGATAATCATCCCCAATCGGGTGTGCTGATTTATCGCTTTGATGAAATTGCGGTTTAGACCAAAATGCTCGTGCAGTTTTACCGCAAGCTGTTAGGTAGCAATCTTTCTGAATTAGGGGATGACTTCAGGCATCGTATGCTGGTCATAACTTCGATTGGCAGGTCTGCGAACGGTTGATGAAAATTTTGCTAGTGGATGACGAAGCTGAGTTGGCAGAGCCTTTAAGTCGAGTCTTAACCCGCGAAGGCTATCAAGTTAATTTGGCTTTTGACGGGCGGGCAGGCGCTCACCTCGCCACAACGCAAAGTTACGACTTGCTAATCTTAGATTGGATGTTGCCGCATTACAGTGGACTGGAAATTTGCCAGCAAGTGCGATCGCGGGGCGATGCCACCCCAGTCTTATTTCTCACTGCCAAAGATACGTTAGACGATCGCGTGGAAGGGCTAGACGCTGGGGCCGATGACTATATCGTCAAACCCTTTGAGCTACGAGAACTCTTGGCACGGGTACGAGCACTACTACGCCGCCCCTCCAAGCTAGAGACGCCGCAGCGATCGCCCAAGCTCCAGTACGACGATCTAGAACTCGATGAAGCTAATCAACTCGCTTATCGTCAGGGCGAAACGATTGATTTGTCCGAAAAAGAGACGCAGCTTTTAGGATACTTTTTGCGGCACCCGGACCAGGTGTTGACCCGTAGTCAAATTCACCAGGCCGTTTGGGCTGATATGGAAGAACCCGCTAGCAACGTATTGGCAGCTCAAATGCGCTTGCTGCGACGCAAAATTGAACCCAAAGGAACGCTCCCGCTGATTCATACCGTGTACGGCAAAGGCTATCGACTCGGACGCTAAACCGCGCCTCGGTATACTAAACACCTGAGTTGGTTAGATACGTCATGGCTTCTGAAACGCCTACGGTTGAGTTTTACGACGGTATTAATGAAGAAATCAGCAATGTGAGCTTGCGCCAAGATAAAGCAACAGGTGCTCGTGTGGTGTTATTACTGTTTGAGCAGCTGAAGGCGATCGAACAGTTCCAAAGTTTTCGCAGCCGCTTTTCCAAGGCATTGAAGCTAACCGACAGTGAAGGAGTCATCACTATCGAACCATCGGGGGTCAAATTCATTTTTGGGGGGCCTGAGGGCGACGATCTCAAACAGGTGGAATGTACGCTCACCATTGACCGAGAAGATTATTGGGAACGCTTCATGCGATTTATGCACCGATATGCAGAAGCAAACGGCATGGCCTATGGTGAGCCAGGGCAACAATGAAGATAGCAATCTGAGTTCCTGCTATCTATTGAGGTTGAGATGTTGTCACTGGTTGCCAGTGGTCAAGGAGCAACCCCAAAGGCCTCTATTGAGATTCGACAAAGTTCAGGCAATCGATCGCCTCGGCTACCGTGATCTTAAAACTGGACAGGTCGACGCTCAAGCAGTCGGAAACTGGCTCGCGATTTCACCACCAGACAGGCCCAAAGCGATCGCATACTTTTTGATGAAAGCACGAATATAAAACGGCTCTGGTAGTGACTCCAGGTCCCCAGTTTCAATTGCCTGCAACGCGTAGCGCTGAATATAAGTTTGATGATGAATATCCTGTAACGACAAGCCACGATTAACGCGAGCCTGCTGCAGCTCTGTCCCAATTTTTTGCAAACTCTCCGCCTGAGCAACAACTAGAGCCTGCTTGGCCGCTATCAAACGCTGCTGCTGCGGTGAAAACCGGAGTTGTGGCCGCGGGCTCATTATCGGTGCCACTGGTTGGCTCACCGGAGGATTCATCAATGGTTTCGTCGGCATCGTCGGCAACGCTGCCGTTGGAGGTGGTGCCGGTTGAGCTGTGACTTCGGGTTCAGACAGCGCGGCCTCACGGGTAGACCTTGCCTCGGGTGATGGCGCTAAAGGTTGCCCTGACTGAATTTGATGATCAAGACGACGACGGTTCAGCAGGCCGATCGCCACCAGTGCAGTCACGGGCACTGAGGCAGCAGCAATTTGCTGCGCGGCGAGGGACATCGCAGCACTGGCCCCAGCCCCAAAGATCAACGCATATTCAGTCGAAGAAGACAGTTTCGATGCCGGTTTCGGTGTCTTCATAAAATCTATGTATAGTCTTGGACGTCTAGCCTTTCGCCCAAGCGCTATACGAATCCGGAAACGTAGCAGAAGTTAGTCAACTATACGGAAAGTCACCGTGCCTAATTCCACTGGATTACATCCGTTCTAATACTTGAATCCCTAGTAATGACAACCCCAGTTGCAGCGTACGCGCCGTTAAGTCACACAACATTAGACGAGACGTGCGCTGGGGTTCCTCGGCTTGTAAGACAGAGCAGCGATCGTAAAATTGATTAAACTTTTGGCTTAGTTCAAACAAATACTGACACAGTCGATTGGGGTAAAGGTCTTGCACAACCTCAGCAATCACTTCATCCAACTGCAAGATGTGCTTTGCCAAAGTGAATTCACTTTCATCGTCCAAGTGAATTGTGGCGTCTGCCCCTAGGGTTCGCCAATCGATATCGCCTTTGCGGCTAATACCCTGCACCCGCACATAGGCATACAGCAAGTAGGGGGCCGTATTGCCCTGTAGTGCGAGCATCTTGTCGTAGCTAAAAATATAGTTGCTCGTGCGGTTCTGGCTGAGATCAGCATATTTCACCGCACCAATGCCAACCGTCTCAGCCACCGACTGGATGAATTCGTCACTCTCTTGACGTGCTTCAGCCTCAATCCGACTTTCTAAATCGGCACGGGCTCGATTTACAGCTTCATCGAGCAAGTCTTTGAGTCTGACCGTCTCCCCAGAACGAGTTTTGAACTTTTTGCCATCTTCCCCCTGCACTAGCCCAAAAGGCACATGGGTGAGTTCTACTTTTTCGGGTACCCAACCGGCCCTGGCAGCGACCTGAAACACTTGGTTGAAATGATTGGCTTGTCCGGCATCAACGACGTAAAGGACTCGTTCAGCGCCATCTTGCTGGGTGCGATAGCGAATTGCGGCTAAATCAGTGGTTGCATAGTTAAAGCCGCCGTTCGATTTTTGAATAATCAGCGGTTGGGGTTCACCTGCTTTATTGGTAAAGCCCTCTAGAAAGACAACTTGAGCACCCTGATCTTCGACGAGGAGTCCTTGTGTCTGCAAATCCTCAATCACTTCAGGCAGCAGCGGGTTGTAGAACGATTCGCCCCGCTCAGTGACGTCGATATCGAGACGATCGTAGATTTCTTGAAATGCTTTGCGTGATTGGTCACAGAGGATTTGCCAGGCTTGACGAGCCGTGGCGTCACCGGACTGAAGCGCAACTACCGCTTCGCGAGATCGTGCTTTAAAGTCTTCATCTTCATCAAACCGCTGTTTGGCTTGCTTGTAAAAGGCCACCAGATCCCCAATGTCCACTTGGTCAGATCCCGTTAAGGCTTCCGGACAAGCCGTCCTCAAATGGGTGATTAACATACCAAACTGGGTACCCCAGTCGCCCACATGATTGAGTCGCAGCACATCATGTCCCACAAACTCCAACACTCGTGCAATGGAGTCACCAATAATGGTTGAACGCAGATGCCCGACATGCATCTCTTTAGCAATATTGGGACTTGAAAAGTCCACAATCGCCTTTTGGACGGGTTCTATCTGAGCCACACCTAATCTTTCATCGCCGATAATCGCCTGCAGTTGGGTCTCCAAATAACCGGCCTGCAAACGCAGGTTAATAAATCCTGGTCCGGCAATTTCTGGTGGTTCACAAATATCCGCAACCTCTAAAGTCGCCACGACTTTTTCAGCGATCGCTCTCGGTTTATCCTTCAATCGTTTGGCCAGCGCCATGGCACAGTTGGCCTGGTAATCGCCAAATTTCGGATTACTAGCAGGCACCAGAACCGGATCTGTACCTGCCAAATCATCTCCAAAGGCTTCTACCAAAGCTTGCTCTAGCCGCTCTGTAAGAGTTGCGATCGCAGACAACATAAGCCATCCGTAGCAGCGGTCAGAGCCCCTGCAAAAACACCTTTTCAATCCTAGAGCATCGTGAGCAAATGAATACCAAACACATTCGGCTGGGAGCGATCGCTAGCCGATTAGCCCAGCCTTTAAACATTTATGACACGTTGCCGCAACAAGCACACAGCACTTACATCATCAGAGAAAGGCTGAACCGATCTCTAGACACCGCCTTTATAAAGCAATTTACTGACCAGACGTCAGGTTCGAGCAGTGATGAATACGCCCTGTCTAAAGCTCAAGAGGCTTAATTACGACTCAGCCACTTTTGGCCGTTCAAGCGCTGTAGTGTGTACATCACCATGAGATCCAAAGTAACTCGGCGCTCATCTCCCATAAACTGTTCGACGGTACTAGCAGGGGCATCCCCCTGACTGTAGTAAAAGTACTTGGAACTTTTGATGTCGTCTTTCGCAAAGACGATATTGAAACAATGAGCTAAGTTGCTGGGGTGATTCCCCTGCAGTTGCCAATAGGTTTCCTGCTTATCAGCCCCTTTAACTGCTAGGGGAGCCTCTACCAGCGACAACTTTACTTCATCCCAGCCATCCACACACAGTGCTTTATTCAAAGCAGGGACAAAATGCTGCTCCATAAACTCGTTAAAGGGCTTGTCTTCAAGTTTGGGCGGTTTTTCTTTCTTCGGCTTTGCCGCTGCTTTAGGAGCCGGTTTTGCAGTCTTTTCTTCAGCCATGTTTGTAGAACGCCTATCGAGTCAGCATGTTTCTGAAGGTCGAGATAAATCTCTCTCGTAATCATATTAAAGTAAACAGCCCCCCAGACTGTTTCTTTATCTGGAAGGCTGTGATTAGTATGGCTAACGTAACTTGATGGGGCAAGCCTGATGGCAAGCAACTTTTAAGCCATGCTCTGGCTCAGTTGGGCTCGTCGAATCGTCGCCAACTCTGGATGCACCGCTTTATCCGGATCAACAATGCCTACTGCCTCTAAATCAGCATCCACCATGAGTTCTACCAGTTCATTAAAGGTGACGCTGGGCTCCCACTGCAGTTGTTTTGTAGCCTTACTCGGGTCGCCAATGAGCAGATCAACCTCTGCCGGACGCAAATACCGAGGGTCAAATTCCACGTAATCCTTCCAATTGAGGTTTACACGGCTAAAAGCTACCTCTAGAAACTCTTCTACAGAGTGAGTTTCACCAGTTGCGATGACGTAATCATCAGGCTTGTCTTGTTGTAGCATCAGCCACATTGCACGCACGTAATCTTTGGCGTAGCCCCAATCACGCTTGGAATCTAAATTACCCATATAGAGTTTGTCTTGCTGTTTCGCTACGATGCGGGCAACTGCACGGGTAATTTTACGGGTCACAAAGGTTTCACCCCGACGTGGTGACTCGTGGTTAAACAAGATGCCGTTACAAGCAAACAGGTCGTAGGACTCGCGATAGTTGACGGTTTGCCAGTGAGCGTAGAGCTTGGCACACGCGTAAGGACTCCGGGGATAAAACGGCGTCGTCTCTTTCTGGGGAATTTCTTGCACCTTGCCGTACATTTCAGAAGAACCGGCCTGGTAGTAACGCACTTCATTGCCAGTACGCTGTTGATAATCGCGGATGGCCTCCAGCAACCGTAGCGCCCCCATCGCGACCGTATCCACAGTGTATTCAGGAGAATCAAAGCTCACCCGCACGTGCGATTGAGCCCCTAAGTTATACACTTCAATCGGCTCAACCTCTTCTAGAATGCGGCGCAGCATCGTGCCGTCATTCAAGTCCCCATAGTGCAAGAACATACGAGCGTCTTCGTTATGGGGGTCGGTGTACACATGATCGAGTCGATCAGTGTTGAATGTTGAGGTGCGACGGATAATGCCATGCACCTGATAACCTTTTTCTAATAGCAGTTCGGTTAAATATGAGCCGTCTTGGCCAGTGATGCCCGTAATGAGGGCACGTTTAGCATTAGTCATGACAGTGAAATGTCCTAGTTAAACTACGGGTGCGGCCTAAAGCTCGCTGGCAGTGCAATGGCGGTTTCAGAAGGCATGCTCAAGCTTGATAGCCTCCTGACTCGCCTCAGCTTGTGATTGAACAGAGAAGAGAATAAATTGCAAGTTCAAAAGCTTGGATTGGCTTTCTTAGATTACCCACCCCCTTGGCAAAGTTAGCTTTAGTTAGCGAACAAAAATCCGTAGCCGTGATGGCATGATATAGACCTGTAGTGTCTCGCGGTAGCGTTTCAAGCTTTATCTGATTTAATCTGGTGGACGACTGCCTAGCCGCTCACCAGATCAAATCAGAGACTACAATCAGCAATACATCGGTTCTGGTAGTCGCTTTTGTGAGGACATAGACACATTATGGATTTTTTAGATCGAGTCGAGCCCTCACAACGCATTGGCAAGGTGGTGAAATCGAACTCCCATTGTGATTACGTAATTCAAGTGGATGATAGTCACGATGTGGTGGTGCCCCCTGCACCAGAAGACTATGGATTTGGGCAATTTGTTGCGCTAGAGGACGGCGATCGCCACTGGGCAGTCGGCCTCATTTACAACTCGCAACTTGTCAATCCAATGTTTCTCAACAATGGCCCCCGCCTATCGAGCGAGCCCGATCCGATGTTCACCCCTGATCTCATCAGCGAAACTCGCACACTACTGGGCATTGTTCTCGTCGGCAGCCTCGAAAAGGAAGGTCAAATGCTCTACGGGCAGCATGGGATTCCTAAAGAGGTCGTCCCTGTCAATACCGATGTCTACAGCCTCGATACTGAGACAGTCCATCGCTTCCACTGTACGGCCGCTGGCCAACCTCAATTCCGCTATTACAGTCATCTCCTGCGTTCTGGGGGGTTATTTGCGGCTCAGCTTACTCAGCAAGTATTAACCGAACTCATCGATAGCAATTTATTTGACGGGGCCGATCAACGGGCACTCACCGTTTTATGCAAAGAACTCTCCTGGAAAAACACTATGGGGGCAATGCGCTAAATCTACAGCTAACAATAGATTTGCGAGTTTCTACGTAAGCCTTGCAGTCAGTCTCTCAGCCTATAGAGTTGGGAGAAACCCATAGCAAAAGTGCCGTCAACTCCTGAAAACAAGACCTTTCCAAGGGTTTTTAGGAGTTGCCTTAGATAATAAAAAAACCGACAGGACTCCCGTGTGCCCGTCGGTTTGTGTGTGTTCCCTGTAGATGACTCGGCTAGAGTTGAGTCTCTTTAAGTATGTTCAAGTAAGTAAATTCTTCCAAGGATCTGCATCACCAGACAGCGTGAGATGGATCACAGTTAAGTGGCCGGAGTCCTCTTGTCTCATTGCTACTTATATGCAAAGCCGTTGACGGGCTAGCAATTTCGCCGAGAACCCGAGAAATGAGCGGTAAAATAGTGCGGTTTCTATGAGCCAGGTTTACCCCGCATGGTATCGCCTTTTTCTCCTGATGAAATTGCCTCTGAAGGTATCAAACCCGATGAATATGAAGAAATTGTTCGCCGTTTAGGACGACACCCTAATCGCGCGGAGTTAGGCATGTTTGGGGTGATGTGGTCGGAGCACTGCTGCTATAAAAACTCGCGGCCTTTGCTCAAACAGTTTCCCACAGAGGGCGATCGCATTTTGGTAGGGCCGGGGGAAAATGCGGGCGTCATTGATGCTGGCGATGGTCTGCGTGTAGCGTTCAAAATTGAATCCCATAATCATCCCTCAGCAGTAGAACCGTTTCAGGGAGCCGCGACTGGGGTCGGCGGCATTCTGCGAGATATTTTTACGATGGGAGCTCGCCCGATCGCAGTGCTCAATGCCTTGCGGTTTGGCACTTTGGATAATCCCCGAACGCGCCGGATCATGAGCGGTGTGGTGTCAGGGATTGCGCACTATGGCAACTGTTTTGGCGTACCCACAGTAGGGGGTGAAGTTACCTTTGACGCCGCTTATGCCGGTAATCCGCTCGTGAATGCCATGGCGATCGGCCTGATGGAAACGCCTGAAATTGTGAAATCAGGTGCTGCGGGCATTGGCAATCCAGTACTCTACGTCGGTTCAACAACCGGGCGAGACGGCATGGGGGGGGCGAGTTTTGCCAGTGCTGAGCTGACAGACGAATCTCAAGATGATCGTCCCGCCGTACAAGTGGGGGATCCCTTTCTTGAAAAGTCCCTGGTTGAAGCCTGTCTCGAAGCGTTTAAGACTGGTGCCGTGGTCGCAGCTCAGGATATGGGGGCCGCAGGCATTACCTGCTCAACGTCAGAAATGGCCGCCAATGGCGGTGTGGGCGTTGATGTCGATCTCGACAAAGTGCCGAACCGGGAAACGGGTATGGTGCCTTACGAATATTTGCTGTCAGAATCTCAAGAGCGCATGTTGTTCGTCGCCCAAAAGGGACGCGAAGCCGAGCTCATTGAGATTTTTGAGCGGTGGGGTTTGCACGCTGTGGCCGTGGGCGCAGTGATTGAAGAGCCGATAGTGCGCATTCGCTTTCAAGGGGAAATTGCTGCAGAAATTCCCGCCAATGCTTTAGCAGATGACACACCGTTGTACCATCGGGAGCTGATGAGTGACCTGCCGACCTATGTGCACACAGCACGGCAGTGGTCAGAAACAGATTTGCCGAAATGCGATCGCACCGGCCTGCACCTGCCCCAAGGCACCCAAACTTGGACGGAAGTCTTGAAAACGCTGCTCGACAGCCCGACCATTGCCTCAAAACGCTGGGTCTATCGACAGTACGACCAGCAAGTGCAAAACAACACAGTGTTGTTGCCGGGGGGCTCTGACGCAGCAGTGATTCGACTACGGCCCCAAACCGGCGACCAAGCAACAGCGTTTGTGAATACCCGCAAGGGACTCGCCGCCACCGTGGACTGCAATGGTCGCCATGTCTATCTGGACCCTTACGAAGGGGCGAAAGGAGCGATCGCTGAAGCCGCCCGTAATCTCAGTTGTGTCGGCGCGACCCCCGTGGCGGTGACCGACAACTTGAATTTTGGTAGCCCTGAAAAGCCTATTGGCTATTGGCAATTAGCGGAAGCGACTCGCGGTTTAGCAGATGGCTGTCGTGACTTTGATACACCGGTCACAGGGGGCAACGTCTCGCTTTATAACGAGACCTTAGATAGTGACGGTCAACCGACTCCGATTTATCCCACCCCAGTAGTGGGCATGGTGGGGCTCTTGGATGATGTCACGCAAGCGACGGGACAAGGTTGGCGGCAAGCAGGGGATACCATTTATCTGCTGGGAGTATCGTCGGAGGCAAGCGCCAACGCGGTTGAAGAGGTCACCCTCGGCGGGTCCGAATATCTGGCGGTGGTGCATGAGACCGTTGCTGGACGCCCTCCCAAAGTGAATGTGTCCCTTGAACAGTCAGTACAAGCAGCCTGCCGCCATGGTATTCACCAGGGCTGGGTGCGATCGGCTCACGACTGTGCTGAAGGGGGATTGGCAGTGGCCTTAGCCGAGTCTTGCATCAGTGGCCAACTCGGAGCCAGTATTCAAATAGTGGCAACGGTTGACCATCTACGATGGGATCGCTTGCTGTTCGGTGAAGGCGGAGCCCGGATCATCGTTTCCGTTGCTCAAGACGCAATTGCCGATTGGGAAACCCACTTGAGTACTCATCTTGATGGCAACTGGCAAGTGATCGGCACCGTTGGTCAAGCGACTGATGCTCTCAAGATCACCACTTCAAAAGAGCAAAGTCTTGTTGAAGCACCAATCGCTGACTTAGCTTCAGTGTGGGAAAGTGCGATCGCACGTCGTTTGGCAGCAGGCTAAACGGCTCTTTCTTGCCATAAATACTCCATTATGCACACTGTCTAAAC
>CAZLYS010000063.1:6626-11337 GCA_964563415.1 uncultured Halomicronema sp. | reverse complement strand
CGGTTCCTCTCTTTATGCAAAGAGTGGTTCGGTGAGGTTTTACCGATCAGGGATAGCTCCAGTGTTCAACTTGAAGCGGTTTAGTCTCTGTTGCTTTGTGAAAGGTCGAAACTGGTGGGCTGGTCACTACTCAAAAGTTGTTCGGCAAGTTGTTTCTTCGCTAGGTAGCCGAGCGTTTGCATCGCCATGTTAAGGGTGGCAGACCAGGGAATCGCAGTATTCAAGCGAAAACAGTTTTGATAGCACCTCCCAGAAGCGGAAAAGATGATGCCGGGGGCAATACTGATTTGATGGGCGATCGCGGCTTCGTATAGAGCGATCGCGCTAAAGCCTTTTGGCATTTCAACCCAGAGCACGTGTCCTCCAGTTGGACGAGTGACTCGCGTTTCTGGGGGGAAATAATCGGCGATCGCCTGTTGCATCTGCCCCATTTGTTGTTGATAGTTTCGACGTAGTTGACGTAAGTGACGGTCAAATCCCCCATTTTTCAAGAAGGCGGCTGCCGTCATTTGTGGCGCGATCGCCGTCCCCAAATTCACCACTGCCTTCATCTTGGTCACAGCCGCATGATATCGGCCCCCAGCACACCACCCTAGACGTAAACCGGGTGATAGGGTTTTGCTCAAAGAAGAACAGTAAAGCACGCGATTTTCGGTATCAAACGCCTTAATCGCCTTGGGACGAACACTGCCAAAGTGCAACTCACCGTAAACGTCGTCTTCGATCAGCGGCACTTCGTATTGATTTAGCAGGTCTACCAACTGTTTTTTGCGATCGTCTTGCATGCAGCACCCGACGGGATTGCTGAAGTTTGAGACGAGCAGCACGGCTTTAATGTCTTCTCGCTTTAAGGCCGCTTCCAGATGGGACAAGCTAATCCCTTCCCGAGGATGGGTCGGCAACGTTAGCGCTTTGAGGTGCAGGTTTTTCAACGCTTCTAGCATGGTGAAATAGGTGGGCGATTCCACCGCGACGGTGTCCCCCGGCTGGGTTACCGCTTGTAGAGAGAGATAAATCGCTTCGACAGCACCATTCGTCACCACGAATTGATCGGGCGGAACGGAACAGCTGGCATTAATCATGCGTTTTGCAAGCTCGGCCCGCAGTTCTTCGCAGCCCAGCGGATTGCCATAGACATGCATCATGGCTGGGTTGTCACGCAAGGCCTTACCCATCAGTCGATTGAGCTGACTGAGGGGTAAGTGCTCCATTGCTGGCAATGCCGCCCCCAATTGCACCATGGAGGAATCTTGCAGCGTAATCATTAACTGAAATGCGAGCGTAATATCGATTTCATGCGCCTGGGAAGGGGGCACCGTCGGTGAAGGCTCGGGCAACAGGTCGAGGGCCGTTTGCTTGACGTAATAGCCTGACTGAGGGCGAGCGGTAATCAGGCCCCGATCTTCGAGCAGGCGATAGGCTTCTAAGACCGTAGACGTACTCACAGAGAGTTGTTGCCGCAGCTTGCGTACCGAAGGCAAGCGATCTCCCGGCTGCAGCGTGCCTTCGGTAATCAGGGTTTGTAGTCGCTCTGCCACTTGCTCATACAACACCTGATGCGGTTCTAGTGCGATCGGCGAGAGTTTCATCACGTCACCTCAGATTGAGTGGATCAATGGCTAATTGTTCATGCGTTCAGCCATTGACGGTCTCGATTAGGCGTATGGCCTTAATCAATGGATACCAAACAGTTCATCGACCTTTTGACCAGAACAGTTTGGGAAAGGCAAACTGTTACCGGAACAATCTACCTCAATTGCCTCTGTTCGGCTAGAGGCAAATCAAGGAGACTTAATTCATGCCGAATCGATTTGAGCTGACCTTGACATTGGGAGGACAGACTCGTGCCATCTAACAATCTTTATGCCCGCTTAGAACTGCTCTACTTAGAGCCGATGCAAGACAGTCGCCCAACGGCTGTGCCGGAGTCGCAATCGCGCTGGCAACGGTGGGGGCAAACATTAGTGAACTACTTTGCAGGGTCTCAAGATCCGCGAATTACCACGAAGCAAGACGATGAAGGGCACCTCTACTATGAGGTGTATGACCCAGTCGGGCGTTCTCATTACCGCTTTGACTCAGACCAGGAAGTTCGAGTCTGGTTAGATGAACGCTATTATCAATAGCGCCCCAGCTCGCAGGAGAGCGATCGCCCGCTATGAAAACCCCGCTCACCACCTGGTATCTAGAGATGCTGTCGCCTGATGACTTGCGTCCTAAACGGGCGGAGTTGCCAGAACTGACTGTGCAGCAAGCCACCATTCCCTGTCCGGAATTTAGCCGCTTTTTGTACACCAGTGTGGGCGGGCACTGGCACTGGCGCGATCGCCTCCCCTGGACTTATGACCAGTGGCTCGCTTATCTCAGTCGACCTGAACTGGAGACTTGGGTCGCTTATCTATCAGGTACCCCTGCTGGTTATTGCGAACTCATTCCCCAGCCCGATCGGAGCGTCAAAATTGAGTACTTTGGCCTCCTGCCGCAGTTCATTGGCCAAGGAGTCGGTGGGCACTTATTGACCTGTGGCATTGAGCGAGCTTGGGCGATCCGGGCGCAACGGGTATGGCTGCATACCTGTTCGCTAGATAGCCAACACGCCTATAAAAACTACGAAGCCCGAGGCTTCACCCTCTATAAAACTGAAGAGACCACGATAGAGCTACCGGCTAAGTCGCCCGGCCCTTGGCCTGCGGCGGCGGCTCCTGCCCCACCTGTAGTGAGCGTTTCCCATAATTTATCCCCTGCGCAATCATGATTGATGTCGGCTATTGCCAGACAATGGCACATTACAATCAGTGGATGAATCGGCGACTGTATGCCCTATGTGGAGAGTTGTCTGATGAAGAACGCAAGCGCGATCGCGGTGCGTTTTTTAAATCTATTCACGGCACTTTAAATCACTTGTTGTATGGTGACCTCGCCTGGATGGGCCGCTTTACCCATGAGCCTTTTCACGCGCCACATGCTGGCATCGATCTAGCCAATCTATATGAAGACTTCACCGAATTGCACCACGCCCGTGTAGTCATGGATCAGCAAATGCTCGATTGGTCAGCCAATTTGACTACAGACTGGCTAGTCACACCTTATGAGTATGTCAGTACGGTTTATCAGCAGACGCGCATCTTGCCAAACTGGCTATTAGTGACCCACATGTTCAACCACCAAACCCATCACCGGGGACAGCTCACCACGCTCCTATCGCAATTAGGTATCGACCCTGGCATCACTGATCTACCCTGGATGCCGTCGCTAGAATCCTGAGCAATAAAGAAATACTGGCTGTATTCAGAACTTTACAGATTCAAAACATCTGCATTCCCTAAATTCGGATTTTTTACGACAATACATTCACCCACTGACAGATTTAGGAATGGCCGATGTCACAGTTCCTGCCCCTTGCCTACTTTCAAAAGAAATTTTGCCCGTTTGCTGAAGCGACGATTTCCATTGCCACCCATGGGCTACACTACGGCACCGGTGCCTTTGGCGGACTGCGGGGGTTGCCTGATCCTGCTAATCCACGACAGGTGCTGCTCTTTCGGCTGGAACGGCACTGTCAGCGTCTGAGTCACAGTGCTCGCTTTTTGCAATATGAACTAGATGCGGGGCACATCAAGTCGGTCATTATCGACTTTGTGAAAAAGAATCAGCCAACTGAGCCGTTCTATATCCGGCCTCTGGTCTACACCTCTGACCTTGGCATTGCCCCTCGCATTCATGATGTTGAGCATGACTTTGCGGTATACGGCCTACCCCTCGGGGATTATCTGTCGCCTGAGGGCATTACTTGTCGCATTAGTTCTTGGCAGCGCCCTTCTGACCTTAACCTGCCCCTGCGGGGCAAAATTACAGGCTGCTACATTAACTCTTCATTAGCCAAAACCGAAGCTAAAAAATCGGGTTTTGACGAAGCCATCATGTTGAATTCTCAAGGCAAAGTCAGTGAAGCTTCAGGGATGAATATCTTTTTGATCCGCGAGGGACAACTCATCACCCCAGGCGTTGATCAAGACATTTTGGAAGGCATTACCCGCAACAGTGTGATCCAAGTGGCTCGCGATCTGGACATTCCAGTTATGGAGCGCTCTGTCGATCGCACCGAATTACTCATTGCTGACGAAGTTTTTCTCTGTGGTACAGCGGCTCGCATCACACCCGTTAAACAGATCGAGAACTATACATTGCCTAGCGATCGCCCCATCACAAGCAAATTACAGACGTTGCTAAAAGCGATCGTCGAAAACCGCGAACCCCAATATCGCCATTGGGTTGATGTGATTTCTTTAGATTCATAGGTGGCTAGTGTTGTTGAGCTTAATCTGGCCATAAGTTGAAGGGGACGACAGGCAATGATAAGGACTCATCAACCATTGGCTGGGAAATGAGCATAGCATTTTCATCAACTGCTCAGCTAATATGCAGGGGCTCTGAGGGAAGAAGGTAGTGAGGCGTTAATTTTAAGATGTGCTTTAAATCGGCGATCGACGGCTGGTACTACGGGGTGATTGTCATCTCCGCTATCGTCTTGGGAATATCGATGTTGGGGGGCCTCAGAGCCGGATCTGCTGTAGGTATGCTGATCGTTACGGTGGCGGCTGTGTTGGCTGTAGGCTTGCCCATTTGGCTGATGGTGACGACAAACTACACAATCCGACCTGATGTTTTGGAGGTGCGCGGTGAGGTATATATGCGCCGTGATGATTTTGCC
>CAZLYS010000063.1:0-6616 GCA_964563415.1 uncultured Halomicronema sp. | reverse complement strand
GCGCTCTGGGCCATTTCAGTGGTTCATTCCCCGAAGTGAAATTCACAGTATTCAGCCGTCGAGATCGCTGCTCTCTGCACCAGCATTATCTCTCAACCGGTTGGAGATTAAATATGGCCAGAGTAAAAGCATTCTCGTGTCGCCCAAAGATCAGGATGCTTTTATCAGCACACTGGCAGTGACTACATAAGGTAACGATTTACAACAACTAGTTGGCAATTACTGCCAATAATTCACTTTCTAAAAAAATGATGATTGGCTCAAAGTTTTTGAATGATTTGGGTCAGGATTTTTTAGCGATCGCTAGTTGCAAAAGAGTTTCGATTTTACTGAAAAAGGCAGATTTTCACCCTCGTCTCAATCGTCCTACTGTATAGGAGGTAACTGAATCGGCGCATAAACGTAGCGCAGATAACTAAACGGTTACCTTGCGTAAGGAGATTGCATTATGGCTCAAGCAACATTAGAAAATGTGTCAGCCCTGAAAGAGATCACTGGTTTGGCAAACTGCACCGCTTGTTTGACGCGTGATTGTCCGATGGCGGGAGCGGCGAATTATCCAGTCCAACGCTGCAATAGCTATCGTCAAGCTAACTGCTATTTCTGCAACCAAGCAAACTGTGCATTGAATGGTTCACTAGAGTCTCCGGTCATGGCGTGTGATCAGTTTGTGCCGCTGATGGCTTAACGTGACCGTTGTCTCATAGCCTTAATTGTTTTCACGGCCCGCGTCATGCGGGCTTTTTGTTGATGGCAAAGCGGCGGTTTAACCGGTGCTAAAGTTGCTCGGCTTCGTAGCCCTCTGCCGCCAGTAGCTCAAGGACGTTGTCAGGGCCAACCAGATGCAGCGCCCCGACAACGACCAGGTAATCTTCATCTGAACCCAGCCACGGCAAAATTTGCTCTACCCAATCACGATTGCGATCGCTGAGAAAAATAGCCTGCATTTCTGGATAATCTTCAAAGCTCGTTAATAGAATCTCGGCCATGCGATCACTATCTCCTGTATCCCAGGCGGTCACAATGTCGTTGAAGGAAGCCTCAAAGAGATCCATCTCAGCCAACGTTTGCTCGGTAAACAGGCGCTGTTCTTCAATGGAAAGTTGCTCAAACAAATCGAACTGCTGTTCCACGGTTTCTAAGAACAAGATCGGTTTTTCATTCGCTTGAGCCTGCTTATAAAAATATTGATCTACGCCATACTCGGGTGTAAAACCGAGGGAAATAAGTTGCAATGACGTGAGCGAAATTGCAAGAAACCAAGGTTCAAACTGCTCAAAGGTTTGAATAAAAAGACCAAATTCTTCGGTGGCTTGTGCTGCCAGACCATAGGTTTCGACGCTCAGGACTTCGGCTAACGATTCGCCGGGTTCGGGGAGGGCCTTATCAAGCAACAAAAGCGCTGTCTCGGCTTCAGTGCCAGGTCCAACATCGGCTTCTAAAACTAAATTTTCAGCATCGGCAAAAGCTGTGTCCATGGCATCGGGTAAAGGATAACTTTCAGCATCTAAAAAGTGTACAGAGCCCAGCAAGTAGACCGTATTGGTTGGCGTTTCGATTTGCCAGAGAAAGTTTGGGTCCGTCTCTGCGGCTAAATCAGCGGCGGTGGCGGTAACCAGTGACGGTTTTGGGAGCGGAGCGATCGCAAATCCTAATGCTATCCCCAGACCAGCAATGAGATGCAGTGGCTGCTGCCAACGGCTCCAGATGTTCTTACAAGATCTGCTCATCAACCCGATATCCTTTTCTCTGTCAACGTGCTGAGACTCTAATGACGCGCTCTACCCGGCAAAAGTGCCAACGTGGTTGAGCATTCCCCCTTAGTCTAGGTAAAGCATTCTCGGCTTGATTGCGTTGGTCGTCCAAGGGGGATGGTGGCAGATATGCTCAGCCCCAATTCATTACCGTCCCAATACAGCCGTGCCATCGTAAAACCAGACACCCGCAATGCAGCCGGTCATGAGCGTCGCTAAAGTACCGGCCCAGAGAGCTTTCCAGCCGAGGGATGAGATGTCGTGGCTGCGGGAGGGCACGAGTGCGGCCAGACCACCCACAAAGATGCCGACAGAAGGCACATGGGCAAAACCACAGAGTACGTAACTAATGATGACCAGGGCGCGATCGCTCAATGCCCCTTCTGCGGCTAAATCTGCGAGGGCAATATATGGGGGAATCGCAGTTTTCAACAATCGTTGCCCGATCAACACAGAGGATGTCCACAATTCATTCCACTCTAGTGACACCCCGGTCAAAAAGGTCAGCGGCAAAAACAGGACTCCCGTGATATTGTCTAGCGTGACGACGCTGAAGACCTGACCGATGGGACGCAGCAGCGCGATTTCGCTGGTTTGCAAAGACGCTAACGAAGCAAACATTAGGTTCAACAGCGCGACCAAGCCTAAGATCGCAATGAGGGAAGCCGCGATTCCTACGGCCATTTTGACGCCGTCTAGGGCTCCCAAAATTAGCGCATCCATGGGGCTTTTCTTGTCATCCTCGTCTTGCACCAAGTCAGGGACTTTGCCCAGGGTTTCCGGCACCTCTTGTTCTGGCACGAGGATTTTAGCCATCACAAATGCCGCTGGAATGGTTAGTACCGAAGCGGACATCAAGTGGCCGGCAATCGCGGGAAAAGTGCCCCGCAGATACCCGGCATAGAGACCTAACACAGTAGATGCGATGGAGCCGAAACACGAAGCTAAAATCGCACATAGTTCGCTGCGGGTCATTCTTTTGAGAAACGGCTTAATGGCGATCGCCGCCTCAATACCGACAAAAATATTAGCTGCCCCAGCTAGAGACTCAGCGCCACTGATGTTCATCACGGAACGGAAAAACTTGGCAAATACGCGCACAACCGGCTGAATTACTCCCAGGTTGTACAGCAGGTTGAAAATCGCGGCAAAGAAAACAACTTGTGGTAAAGCCCGAAAGGCCAGAATATACCCCAGTCCTAAATTGTCAGCCCCGAGGCGATCTCCGGGTACGGGTGTAAACGGCGGCGTTAACGCCCGCGCCAACCACCGGCCTGCGCCCTGCGGCCCTACCTGCGCACCTAGATCGGGCACCAAAATTGGGCCAAATAAGAACCGCGACCCCGCTTCTGACGAGTCGATGAGGGCGTTGAGCAGACCACTGAGCCACACCACCACTTCGCGAGTGATGGGAGCGCGGAAAATGAATAATCCGAGCACCAGCTGTAGACCAATGCCCCAGGCCATAAGCTTCCAAGGAATCCGACGACGATCTTCTGACCCTAGCCAGGCGACAAAGCATAGGCCCGCAAGTCCCACCAGCGACAGTAAATTGAGCATCCGGCGCGTCCTTTTCGGCTTAACGCCACGATTCTACAAGGGCAACGAAGATCTGCAACGCTGTTTTTCGACTTTGTAAGGCATCGCAATACGAAAGCTGCGGTGCTTTGATGTGCGGGATTTTCTTCCCCAAACCATAATGAGGGAAATGGTTCCTTTTCAGCGTTTATGAATCCTTTTTCTCCCGTACCGCCGTCATGGGCCGAGTCGGCGGTTCATGCTCATCAGTTTGGCTGTCCCTGCTGTGGGGCCGATGTCTCAAAATCGACATCGGTCTGGATCAATCGTCGATCGCCCGTCTATACCGAGGGACACAAACGGAAGTGGCAAGAGTTTTACCAATGCGGTGAGTGCCAGGCCGCTTGGTGGGCCTGGAGCAGCGATCGCCCCCCCACGGAGTGGAGCGGTGAGCGCGATGAGCCGGACAGTAGCGTCGAAGACCCCTTCGATTTTTAGCGGTTATGTCGATTCTCGTTTTTGGCAGTTTAAACATGGACTTGGTGGTGCGATCGCCGCGCTTGCCGCAACCTGGTGAAACCCTGACGGGCAGCAATTTTGCCACGATTCCTGGGGGCAAGGGTGCCAATCAAGCCGTAGCCGTGGCCCGTCAGGATGCCACAACCTACATGGTGGGACGGGTCGGGGCCGATGACTTTGGTCACCAGTTAAGGCATGCCCTCGCACTTGATGGGGTAGTGGTGGAGGCCATTCACATTGATGCTGCAACCCATACCGGAGTGGCGGCGATCGCGGTGGCTGACTCAGGTGAAAACCACATTGTGATTGTCCCTGGGGCCAATGGTCAGGTTGGCACTGCTGATCTGCAACGGTTGCAGACCCATTTAGCATCAGCCGAACTACTGCTTTTGCAATGTGAAATTCCCGCTGCGATCATGGCTCAAGCGGCGCAAATGGCCCATGCATCTGGTGTCAGGGTCATGCTCGATCCAGCACCGGTGCCTGACTTTGACCTCAAATCGTTTTACCCAGCCATTGATATTCTGACGCCCAACCAGGTTGAGGCTGCTCAACTGACGGGCTTGCCGGTGACCACGGTGGATGAGGCAGCCGCAGCGATCTCTCAACTTCAACAACAAGGTGCGTCCACGGTCATCGCCAAACTTGGCGAACAGGGAGTTTGCTGTGGCACCCCAGAAGAAACTTTTCATCTTCCAGCCTTTGCCGTCTCGGTGGTGGATACGGTGGCGGCTGGTGATGCTTTTAACGGTGGGTTAGCCGTTGCCTTGTCTGAAGGAAAGTCGCTGAGAGAGGCAGTCACTTGGGCCTCGGCAACAGCGGCGTTATCGGTGACCAAAGCTGGGGCTCAGCCTTCGATGCCCACGCGATCGCACGTCACCAAATTTCTACAGGAGGCTGGGTGAAGGAGAGCCGTTACTGGGTGAAGGAGAGCCGTTAATAGTCACCGGGTGGAGGCTCAAGGCGCAAGTTCTCGATCCAAAAATTTTGCAGTGGCGATGAGAAACAGCCAAATTCACCGAGCATTGTCAATATTCTGCTTTACTCTGCCATCGCTGTTTGTAACCCCTGACAAAATTCCAGTAGGGTCTTTAACCGCTGCTGCATTTGGGCTTGACGTTTTTGAATCGTCAAAGGATTTTTAGCGGACTGTAGAAAAGCGACGTCTAAGCCTAAAAGTCTCAACGCTCGGTTGATTTCAGTTTGATAGGCCATAAACCCCTCGGCAGCGGCAGAGTTCACCAGTATTGGCATTAACTGGGTTTGATAAAGCTGCTGAGCTTGGAGAAATTGTTGCTGCAGCGATCGCCCATCCACCTGAGCCCCTTGAACCTGGTTTTGCAGTGCCTTTAGCAGCGCGATAAAGTGCGCTAAAACATCGGTCTCAGCTGCATTAGAGTCCATCATGGCAGACATTACCCAACCTCCTCACGAGCCAATCTGCGTCTGCATAACGGCACTGCAATCGCAAAACAATAATTGCGATTGAGGCTAACATCGGCAAACTCGATATAGAATTCCTCAACTTTGTTTATAGTAATGAGATAAACCCGTAACAATTGCGACTCTTGACTAGTAATTCTGTTCTGTCTTTAGCTCAATTCAACGTTCATCAGCTAAGTCAACAGAACTCGCTTATTAGGCTTTGATAACACCTGATTGGAGCCTGCCTCCATCGGTCATGCGTACCGCCATAACCCGTCTTTTTTGACTATGAAATGGCTGTTAGCTGGTACATATCTCCTACTTTTGTAGCCCTTCTTTAGCTAGTGCATCACTAGCAATATTGTCGTTTATTTCCCCATGTTCCCGCGATGGCCAACCCGACTGCGACGCTACCTCAAGACTGCACAGTACCGGAGTGGCTGGCCCATTGCTTGTTGCCCCGTGATGAAGTCCTATTGAACGGCAACGGTCATCGCCATGGTCATCATCCAGTGCCAACGATTACGCCACCTGCTCCAGAGAGCACCACACCGCTCTTGCTAGATGAAGCAGGGTGTGATTTGGTTGGTCGGGCTTTTCAATTTGCGTACAAGCTGCATGAAGGGCAAAAGCGGGCATCGGGGGAAGCCTACATTTGCCATCCCATTCAGGTGGCATGCTTGCTCAGGGATTTGGGTGGCGATAGCGCCATGATTGCGGCTGGTTTTTTGCACGACGTGGTGGAGGATACCGATGTTACCTCCGACGAAATCGAAGCGCACTTTGGGGAAGAAGTCCGGCACTTAGTAGAAGGGGTCACCAAACTCTCGAAGTTTAACTTTCACAGTAAAACTGAGCGCCAAGCCGAGAACTTTCGGCGCATGTTTTTGGCCATGGCACAGGATGTCAGGGTGATTGTGGTCAAGTTGGCCGATCGCCTCCACAACATGCGCACTTTAGAACATCTCAAAAGTGAGAAACAGCGTCGTATCGCGGGTGAAACGCTAGAGATTTTTGCGCCCCTGGCCAATCGTCTGGGGATCGGGCGCTTTAAGTGGGAATTGGAAGATCTGTCTTTTAAGTATCTGGAACCGGATGCCTACCGCATGATGCAGACCTATGTGGCGGGTAAACGTACCGATCGCGAAGCCCGTTTAAAGTCGGTGGCGGCAACGCTCCAAGAGCGAATGACTCAGGCTGGCATCAGTATTTTTGACGTCAGCAGTCGCCCGAAACATCTGTACGGCATCTTTCGCAAAATGGAGCGTCAGCAAAAAGATTTCCATGAAATCTATGACGTTGCGGCGATTCGCTTGATTGTGAATACCAATGAAGAGTGTTACCGGGCGCTCGCGATCGTCCACGACGTGGACACGAAATCCGACGCGGTGGGCGAGCGC
>CAZLYS010000062.1:6579-11457 GCA_964563415.1 uncultured Halomicronema sp. | reverse complement strand
CTATCACCCGAAGCACATGAACTGGTCTACTGTGCCAGTTGCCAAAATCAACAAAAGAGTAGTTCAAGTGCTTCGGTTGATAGAAGCCCTATGGTTTAGGGATTCTGTGGTGTTCACCTGTGAGCTGCACCGGCTCGCTGGCGGCCACCCGACCAAGGCCACTGTCACAATGAGTAGTTGACGAGAGAATGCGGGTTTTGGGTATGTGACAGTTGGGGCTTTTGGACCAGATTTAGGCCAAAGGGTCAGCCTCCACAGCCTGAAGGCATTTTTCAAGGTGCCAACGGTAGGTGGGTCGCCATGCGTGAGGGTTGATGTTGCGATAGTGTTCGCCTGGTTTGAGCACCTCTCCTTTAAGCTGCTGCCGAATGTGTTTCGACGTGACACCTAACTCATTGGCGAGGGTTGATGTACTGACCCAAGCCGATCGCTTTTTGGGTTGAGTTCGTTTTGTACGCTTCTCAGGCATGGCTCACCTCTAATGGCTGGATGTCTGAAGCTAGGCGGCGATTGAAGACCTGTCGGATGCCGTCTTCGCGCTGCCATGTGACATAGCGATCGCCCTCGGCGGGGCCGTGGCTGATCACGAGCTGGCCGATCGCGCCGTAGGCTTGGCAGCGATCGCCCACTTTGAAGCCCGCCAGTAGGGGGCAGGTTGTTGGCGGTTTGCCTAGCGTTGGGTTCGGCTGCTGGCCAATGCGCTGGCAAAACAGACGGTAATTGCTTTCTTTGAACCGCTCTACTGCATCCCATAAGGCATTCACGAGGCGCTGATAGCGGTCTAAGTCGGGTTGTTCTGTACGTTTAATTTCACGTACAAGCACCTCAACTATCGAGTGAAACTGTGAGAGCCGGTGAATGACTTGCGGGCTGATGGGAATGTCCTCATCCCAGTGAGGTTTGGGGCTGTCGAGCAGTTTAGCGATCGCCACCAGGTCATCCGCACAGTGCTGAGGGATACGGATCGCGGTGGTGGGTGAGTTCCAGTTACTTTTTCTAGGCATCAGTTATAGGCTCCAGGTCAGCAGATTGTCGGTCCGCCCAAACTGTGGCAAGGCGTTCCAGCAGTAGCTCTAATTCGTTGGCATCAGCATCTTTGGGGAGGCATTCATCGCACCAGACTTTGAGAAAAGACCATCGAGCAATGCCTAAGTCACGCATCAAGCCTTCAATCTCAAAAATGAGGGGGGCGAGGTTCGTCACCGCCATCTGCGTCTGCAGATCATCGGCGCGGGCCAGAGTGTCTAGCTGGTTCTCCACAGATCAAGCCTCCTGAACGCCTGTGGATAACTCCTCTTTCCCCCCAGACCCCCCAAACACCTCTGGGAATAAGTTTTTTTTATGAGCGGCGTCAGGGTGACTACTCTTCATTCCCCCCCAAGGGTTGGTAATACCCCAAGGCATCAAGGGTTCTGGCTCGTTGCGGCGGTAAGGATTGCAGAGGTCGTGCGGCAGGAGTTTATAGGCGATATCCCTTGCCATGTGGGGCATTACCAACCTTTCTTCAAACATCGACAGAGTGTCGCTGTGGTCAGGGTGCCAGGTGCCCAGATGGCGATACAGCGTCCGCATGCTGCAATGGGCGAGGGCAATCAGCTCATTGGCCCAGTCAGTAACGGTTTCAAAGGCTTTGTAGCGCCCTTCCGAGAGGATTTGCTGCATCGCCTTGAGGATTCTGTTGGTCGCGTCCCATTGGCGTTCCTTATTGCCGTCGGGGGCGGGCTCAAGGGGATACTGTGGGCCTTTCTGCTGACCTTCGCTGTCGTGAGCGGGGAAGTAATAGCCTTCGACACTGCGCGCCCAACACAGGGCTTTGCGGTGAATCTCATGCTGATGTCGGCAGAACTGCTCATAGCCGGGGGAGCCGATCGCCCGATCGCTCACGTAAGTCGCCAAATCCGTTCCTTTGAGTCCGAGAAAGACACGGCCAAAGGTGGCGATGATTTTCAGCAGGTGGTTAGTTTGGCCGAAGTCAGTCCAGCCTTCCGCAATTTCGTGCTGCAGGTCATCGCGCCAGAGTTCGAGCCTGGTGCAAATGCGGCGATGCTTACGACGGTTCTTTTTGGCCGTGGCGAGCGCTTCTCCTAGCAGCTCCATGTCTTGGCACTGCTGGGCAAAGTCCCATGACCACCAAAAGCGATCGAGGCGATCGCCGACGGGCTGCCAACTGTCGTTCAGCAGGACGGCCCCGCTGCCCGGTTGCAGCGGTAGGCGATGCCCTTGATACTCGATATGCTCATTCATCCAAGAGCGCCCGTAGGCTTTGGTGTTGGGAAAGATTTCGAGCTGACCGGCGGCGATCGCAAAGCCGAACGCTTTTAAGCACTCTTTGAGAGCACAGGCCAGGTTAAAGGTGGCAACTGAGTTGGGTAGGGGGATGTAGAGGTGTAGGCCCCCGGAGAAGGAGGAGCGGAGCCGGACGGTGCGATTGATGCCGATGGTTTCAAGGGCTTCGTGGATGTCGGCTAACTTGGGTTCATTGAGATATTGGCTGCCTTTGTCGATATCGAGCAGGGCGTATTGGGTTTGGTGACCAAAGCGGACGCCCAGAGAGAGGGCGGCATCTTGCCAGTTTTTCCAAAAGACGCGGGGCCGGAGGGGATAGCGGCCCTCGGTTTCCCAGGTTTTGCCGTTATCTGGCTTATAAATCCACTGCCAGGGGTAACGGCCAAAGACGTCCCAGAGGCGAGCACCCATGGGGTCTGCGGGTAAAGCTGTAGACATTTCTGTTTCCTGTCGGCAATCAGCATTGAGAACCCCACAGGGCGCGGGCCTTGTGGGGTGTTTGGTTATTCGGGGCGGCTTTGCCGACAGATGGGGGCGATCGCGGCGGGGGCGTCGCTGCCTGTAAAGAGATGTTCTGCTTTGCGGATGGGGGCTAATTGACAGTGATTAACGTAATGAATCATTATCTGTTTCTCGGTTTGATGGATTTCAGGTGTTCTCGCAGGGCATAGAGCCGGGTGAGCTGTGGTTGCTCTGGCAACACGGTTTGAATCAGCGAAATGAGCACGGTCAACAGAGTTGAAAGTGCTGAATGCAAAGCGCTGAGTTGGCTCTCTAAGCGCTGTAGGCGCTGTTGTTCATCAGACATTTGGTTAAGTTGCCCCCTGGTTGCAGCCAAGGGGCTTTTTTGTTCTCAGCAGAACTACTGAGATACTGGAATGGCCTCACAGATGAGCTTTGGACGGCATTTCTGGGAGGGCAAGCAACACGCGGTTAATTACGTGTTAGATTGAGCTTAACACGCCATTAGCTGCGCGCAACTGGTGGCGTGCAATGTCTAAAAAAGTTGTAAAAGGGAAAGGGGACAATATGTTCTCTAGACGAAGAATTGAGCTTGGTTTCACCCAAGAAGAGGTGGCCAGAGAGATGGACGTGGGCACTAGAACCTTTCAAGGGTGGGAGGCTAATGGATACCCTGGCCCTCTACCTCTGTGGAAGGTTAAGAGGCTTTGCGACCTGTATCAATGGCGTTTTGAGCAGTTGCTCGAAGCTTGCTTCCCTGAAGGTGAAGAGTCTCTTCTGAGAGCCGCTGAGCTAGGCGGTCAATACAACGCAAAGTAGAAACCCCCATCAGCAGTGGCTTGCTGACAGGGGCAATGTCCAAACCCAAACACATTAAGGAATAGACAATCTCATGTTACCCACAAACCAAGTCCCGGAGACGGGGCACGAATGCGATCGGCTACTCGGGGTCAATATCCCCGGCTTCGCGCCGCAGCAAGTAATCGAGAATGCGTTCTTGGCGCTCACTGCCAGCAGCCAAACTGTTAACCCGCTCGGTCAACTGATCAAGGTCAGACGAGTTTCTCTGAGCCAGTCTAGAGACTTCTTGAGTCAGCGCGCCAAGGCTGATCATCAGATCCTCCAGGCGACGAATGCGTTCTTCATGGTTATCAGCCGGTTGAGCACTGGTCATGGTTTGCAAACACGAGTCGGGGTCTAAGCCAATGTTAACCAACGATATGACTCCCAATTCTGGGCACACCAGCGATCGGCTGAATGAGGGAGAGCGGTTTTATAACCTCTCAGACAAAACGCCAGAGGAAGCCGAGACGATATGGCAAGCGCTCTCGGATTTCATTACCTATCCCTTCCTGATGCCCGATGGCACGATCCGCAGGCCACCGGGACAAACCAGCGATCGGCTGCATGATCCAGCCTTTCCCCTTGCCGACCATGGCGAATTTTTGGCAACGGGCCTCACAAAGCGCGAATGGTTCGCGGCTATGGCCTTGCAGGGGATTCTTGCGAACGTCAGCGATGGCGAATATGACGAACCCTATGATGCGCGGGAGGTTTGCCGCGCTGCCGTGGGCCATGCTGACTTGCTGATTGCCGCTCTCAATCCGGCCCCTGAGCCAACGATTGAAAACATTCCTTGGGGGGCAGAGTCAGGGCCAGAAGCGGCAATCTCAGGACAGTAGCGATGGCCCATATCACCGTCAAGTCCGAAGATACGCTCATCTTGAGGCAGGAAGTTTGCAGCCTCACTATTGATGGCGAAGAACGCTGGGAATGTTCGCTAGCCAACTTTCACACCCCTGTCATGCGGTGTGCTGAGACGGGCAAGTGGGTCATTATCCCTTGGGACTTCTTAGCCGTGATTGCAGAAGAAGCCCTTAGAGCAGGGCCAGACGAAGCCCTTGAATCTCAAAACGCAGGCTAAGCGTACGTTCCCCGTACGACTCTCGAACGCATTTCGTACATCAATCGCACACCTGTCGAACACTTCTCGAACACCGTGAAAGACAGATACCGCAATACTCGTAGGACTTTTCCAATGGTTAAACGTACCGAAGTCGAACCCATTTCGCACGATACTCGTACCCACGTCGCACACCTCTCGGACGCTAATCGCACGGTTGGGCGCTA
>CAZLYS010000062.1:0-6569 GCA_964563415.1 uncultured Halomicronema sp. | reverse complement strand
GTCCAAATTGCTGACGACTGTGGCGTTAGTGAAGGGGCCATCCGTAAATGGCTTAACAAGCTCTCTGAAGCGGTGCCCTATGAATGGCTAAAGGTGGGAGGTCAATACACCGACCTTGCCGCCGCACTGTTTGCCGATTATGGGCAGCGCGTTTCAAAGGGCGATATGCCTAGTGAAGCATGGATTATTGAGGTAAGGCAGTGGTTTGAGGCGCAGCCTACCGTAGATGTGCTGCCCGCCGATAGCGCGATCGCCCTGGTCAACAACGACAAAACTGCTACGGCCCTAGATGTTTACCTGGCTGATTTGGGCAGCGAAATTGCCGAAGCCACCCACCGGGTAGACCAGCTCTGTGATGACCTGGAAGCCGATGAAATTGCCCTGCTACAGGCCGAAATTGAAGCTGCAAAGCAGAAGGGGCACAAAAAGGCCGTGCTGCTGTATGGGGCGGAAAAACAGGCTCAGAACGATGCCACCCAGGTGCTGCGGCAACGGGAGATTGAGCGCAAGCGGCAAGGGGGCAAAGCGTGAAGCGGTTGGCCCTTGCAGTTTTCAGCGCTGCGGTTATCGGCTGCTCTGCGACTCCTCAGCAGCCCGAACCCACATTCGAGACGCCGGACTACTCCACACCGCAGCACTACGGCGTCGACGGAGAACTGACGACAGAGGAAGCGAATTATCTCGACGGTCTCTCCTATCCGCAAACCTATGACGACATGAAAAACACTTTCGGCTTCCCGGCTGAAAGGAGCTCTACCAGCGACATTTACGAAGTCGAAGACGGTAGACGCATTGAAGTTTTCTACGACGGAACCGAGGCCACTGGCCACGAAATCCGCTAGGAATACGAGCCAGCGGTGAGATGGTCGATTGCCGTGAATCAGGGATAACACGACCCGACTTGGCTGACCCTGCCTGGTGTCAACCAAGTCACTAAATTGGTGGCCCCTGACGGTTTCCCGCGCGACAGGGATGACAGCCCGGAAAGACGGGCATCGGTTCACGGTGGATGTGGGGGGCAAGTTTGGCGACCGGCCCCCACACCGCCTCACATGCAATATGAGGTAACAACCATGGTATGGCCTTTTAACAAGGACGAAATGGGTGAGGATTCGCGCGACTACGTAATCAAAAACTGCAAGGAAGGGGTTGACCCACGTTCAGCAGTTGAGGATTTTGGGGACTACGACGAAGACTACAACAGAAACACAGGCAACAGCGGAGAAACCTACTCGACAGGCGATGAAGTACAAGAGTATTATGAAAGTGCGAACGATCGTCGTAGATTTCGGATTTTCTAATGAGCACTTTAACTCTGGATATCGGCTACAAACTCACCCCTAAGCCCGAGAGTGAGTGGCTGGCACCGCTAACCAAGGCGCAAAGGCGAACCTACATGCTTATTCGCTCTCTGGGAGCATCCTGTGGGGAAATCTCCGAAGTTAAGATGGCCTCACTGCTGGGAGTCGCAGACGTGCGACCCTTTCGCAGTCGGGTTAAGCATCTGATCGAAAAAGGTGCTATCACTTCCACAAAGGTCGATTAGCACAGTTTTACTCCACACCAACCGCCCCACTCACCAGGGGGCGGTTTTTTGTTGTCTTAGTCGCGCTCTATGCCAGATACCCGATAATGGAGACAGGAAAGGTGACGGCCATGAGTGATGAACGCTTTGACCACATCGAAAACCGCCTTGACCGGGCTGAGGCCCTGCTCGTCAGTACGGGTGAGATGATAGCCCGCGTCGCTCGTCTGTCAGAGGTCAACTCTCAACAGATTGAGAGTAATGCCCGCGCTATCATCGATCTAAATCGCACCATGGCTGATTTAGCTCTACGGTCAGTCAACGATCGCGCCGAATTTGAAGAATGGCGGCGCACTACCCAGGCCGCGTTGGAGAAGATAGACCGCGTGCTTGACTACCTAATGCAACGCGACAGTAATGACTAAGGTTGCTCCAGCTCCCCCTCAACCGCCTCACTCACCGGGGCGGTTTTTTATTGCCTTAGTACCGGTAGCGATCGCGCCGTCTCAGCGCCTTTAAAATCGCCAATCGATAGGTATAGGACACACTCTCAAAGATGCTGGCCTTCGACGAATACTTCTTGAGCAACCGGGCGCTTGCTTCACGACTGTCGGTAATCGCATCGAGCACAACATCCTCGTTTTTCCTGACCTGAAGCGGTGTATCCACGGCGGCCTACTCTAGAGAGATTTTTCCGTAGTAACTGCCGAGGTTTGATGCAAAGGAATAATGACTTGAAACTCTGTCCCGTTTGGTGGATCTGAATTACATACCAAGCGGCCACCGTGCTTCTCAGTCACGATATGGTAGCTAATTGAAAGTCCTAAGCCAGTCCCCTTACCAATCGGTTTAGTAGTGAAAAAAGGATCAAATAGCTTGGTTCGATAATCTTCGAGAATTCCTGGGCCATTATCTTGGATTCGGATAATAGCATCGTCATTGACAATTTCAGTCAGAATGGTAATTCTGGGCTTTTCTACTTTACCCTCTCTTCTTCCCTCTATAACCTCTTGCTCCAAGGCATCTATAGCATTGCCAATTAAATTCACGAATACTTGGTTTAGCTGGCTAGGATAGCATTTTACTAGCGGCAGAGTTCCGTATTTTTTGACAACTTGAATTTCTGGGTGATCAGGCTTTGCCTTCAGTCGATGATGCAGAATCACAATCGTACTATCAATACCTTCATGAATATTGACGGCTTTGAATTCAGCTTCATCCAGTCGAGAAAAATTACGTAGAGATAATACTAGCTCTCGAATACGATCTGTTCCTATATTCATTGAACTAACAGTCTTGACCAAGTCCTCTTGCAAGAACTCCAGATCTATCTCTTCAGCTCCCTCTTGAATAGCGGGCACAGGCTCTGGATAATGAGTTTGATAAAGTTGCACAAAGTCAATTAATTCCTGGACATAATCTTTGACATGTGTCAGGTTGCCGTGGATAAAGTTAATGGGATTATTGATTTCATGAGCAATGCCTGCAACCATTTGTCCGAGACTAGACATTTTCTCATTGTGGACAATTTGAGACTGAGTTTGTTGAAGCTTTCGGGTCGCATCATTAACAGCCTTCTCCAGTCGGCCTACGAATCCACTAATTTCCGATGCCATCGATTGCATTGTTGTTGCCAGTAAGCCGATCTCATCACTTGATTGAATGTCGACAGTAGCTGAAAAATCCTGAGAGGATAACTTTCCAGCATATTCAGTTAACTGAACTAGTGGTCGAGAAACTCGTCGAATTAAGATGTAACTAGCAATCACGCTCAGTGTAAATAAAACAAAGATCAATGCCAGTTGCTGGATAATTGCCAATCTAATTTGAGCGATAATAGTGCCTTTATCAATTCCCACATGAGCATAACCCCCAATGCCGGTCAGAATAGGACTTGATATATCGATAAATGTACCCGAAGCAGGAATCTTTAATTCTTGAACAGTTATAGTAGTAATGTCCTTATCTACTAAAGGTCGGATCTCATTAGGAATATTTGGCGCAAAAGTGTGGGCAATAATTTCTTGATCGCCATCAGTCACAAAGATATAGGAGACACTCTCAATTTCTAAAAACTCGTCAATCATTGCCTGAGTTGTTTCAGGTGGACTATTGTTAATCAGAAATTCGCTGGAATAAACAATGCTTGATGCAATGGCATGCCCTTTGCTTAGCTTTTCCGCCATCAGTTGTCGATAAATATTCCAAGCAGAAAAGGCAGATATTGCTAGAGCAACGAATCCAAATAGGATGATTTGTCCAATTAAGGTCTTTTGAAATAGACTTGACTTCCTCATTTTGCCCAAGCCTGCCAATCCTCTAAGGGAACGAATTTACCATCCTCTACAGTCATGTAGTAGACCTGATCAAGTGCTTGGTGATCATCAGAGCTAAAGGAAACAGGAACCCCAATGCCCAAGTCAAAATTGTCGAGACTTTCCGCTGCCTCGGCTATTGCTTGGCGACTGTATTTTCCATCTTCCCTATCAGCCCTCTTCAAGATTTCAACCAGAAGTTTGGCATTCAGAAAACCTTCAAAACTGACATAGCCGTAGCGTGGAGACTGATAATCCTCAGATGAAAATTCAGCAGGAATTTCAGGATCATACTGCTCAATGAATTGTCGGTACTCTCGAACCGCCGGTAAGGATACATCCTCATAATTTGGGACAACTTGAGAACTAACTAAGTTGGCAGTGTAGTCTGTACCGGTTTCTTGACCTGTCTGAGTCAGTAACGTAAGCAAGCTTTCGCTACTTACAAAGGAAATGACTGCAATGGGAACATCCAAACCTGAATCTCTAGCATCGCGAATAAAAGCAGCACAAGCGGCATAAGAGCCCACCGTAATAATTGCATCAGGTTGCGCCGATTGAAGAATTGCTACTTGCTGACTCAAGTCTTCAGCATAGGTTGTTCCTCGGCGATAGGTTGCTTCTTCTACAATGTCAAGATCGTACTTTTCTAAGCCACGTTTCACCCCATCCCAACCACTTCTGCCATAGGCATCGATTTGGTATAAGATAGCGATTCTCTTTCTGCCTATCTTGATAAAGTTATCGACCAGTCCCTCTGTTTCCTGACGATAAGAAGCTCTCAGGTTGAAAACCCGATCCTGGTACGGAAATTGTCGTTGTGGCTGAGCCCCGGTAAAGGGAAAGAACAGGTAAATATTGCTACTTCTATAGTGGTTTAGTAGTGGCAACATTCGCGTTACCGTCGGTGTTCCCACGTAGTTAAATAGCAGTAAAACGTCTTCCTCAGCCAATTGAATCGTATTTTGGATGGTGGGGATGGGATTATATCCATCGTCATAGGCTTGAATGAAAATCTGTTTCCCGTTAATCCCACCATTCTGATTAACATGTTCAAAATAGGCCATAGACCCTCGGTAAAGTTCAATACCCAGGGCTCTTGAAGCTCCTTCAAATGCTGCAGATGTTCCTACTATGATTTTTTCCGAGGAGGGAACCATCTTAGGTGGTGCAAGCAATTCAGCATTTATTTGAGTTAGCAATCCTTGCTGAACTGCTTTAGAAGACTCTTCAGCCAGGGTGCTTCTCTTGAGCACCGAGCCTCCTAATGCCAGCACTATGAGCGGACTCATTAACCAGCAAACAAGCTTAAGCCTGGAATGAAAGAGAGTGCTAATCACACCTATTTAATCCTTTTCAAAATAAAACCATTGCCGTTGGTCGTGAAGAAAGACCTTAAAAAAAGGAGCAGTATTCTGTAATGCAGTTCTCTAAATTAAGGAATATCTCAATCTTTTAGAGAATACCCATGTCAACTCCGTATTTCACAGGAAAAATAGGTGATTAAGGCATTTCTTATCAAGAACCTATAGGTTTTCGGTGAGAAATGCCTGATTTCTCTTTAGATGCGGTTTAACAATCTTCCTTACCGCCCTAAGCACTCCGGGGCGATAGGTGTAAGACAAACTCTCAAAGATACTGCCCCTCGACGCATGTTTCTTGATCAACCGGGCGCTTGCGTCACCATTTCTCCTGACCTGAAACAGATGCAGCGTGACCAAGCCAGCGATCGGCATTACAGTGGCTCACCTGTTTCTGGGTCGATGCCCAATTCCTCACAGTCACGATTGGGGTCTAGTGGAATATGAATTAAAAAAGTGGTCCTTCTCCTGTTTCTGGGTCAATGCCCAATTCCTCACAGTCACGATTGGGGTCTAGCTGGATGCGATCGGGCAGCTGGGTTAAGCAAAGTTTTGCTGGCATCAGTTGTTCCTGCGTTATTGCTTCCACACCCTCCAAATTGGCTCGCTCTAGATTGGCTCCCTTCAGATTGGCCCCACTGAGATTCGCACCCTCCAAATTGGCTCCTGGAATCCTTAACTCACCCCGTTGGCCATCTCCTTGAGGAGCATTGAAGAGTACCCAAGATCCAAGGTTGGCATCCTCCAAGTTGGCATCCCTGAGATTTGCCCTCTTTAGATTGGCCCCCCTGAGATCCGCGCCTTCCAGATTGACCCCCGGCGACCTTTTATCAATCCATTGACCATCTTCTTGACGAGAACCTCCGATTACCCAAGACCCAAGCCTGGCATCCTCCAAGTTGGCATCCCTGAGATTTGCTCCCTTCAGATTGGCCTCTGCTAGACTTGCCCCCTCCAGGTTGGCAGACCCTAGGTGGGCCTCCTCCAGATTGGCACCATGTAGCATTGCCCCCTCCAGGTTGGTCAACATTAAATCTGCCCCCTCCAGGTTGGCAAACCTTAGCTCTGCACCCCTCAGATCGGCGAACCCTAATTCTGCATCAGGCAACTGAATCCCCATAAGGTAGACCCGCCTACGCTGAATCTCTGCAGCAGAGGTGTTCTCTTCATCATCAGTGAGTGCCTCTTCAGGTTCTGCATTCGTCTGGGTTGCCCTGGGTTCGATGTCGTCTTCTAGCTCCACACCAAGATTGATGCCCTCTAAACTTTCTGCTGGCCAGGTGCATAGAGGATGGGGCGCACAAAACCAAGGGAATCGCCGTCGCCAGTTTGCACCCGGTGACGCATTCAAAAACTCTAGTGCCTCTA
>CAZLYS010000061.1:0-11458 GCA_964563415.1 uncultured Halomicronema sp. | reverse complement strand
GACGCTCATTCTAACGACCCTAATATCTTATATTTAATTCCATTCGCCTACTTAGATCGAGAAGAATTAAACACTTCATACTGAATCCAGACAAGCTAATCAAGAACATCGTCTGGCGCATACCTCAAACCATCTCTGAAAAAGACCACATTTTTGTTGTGGGTGCGCCTCGTAGTGGTACTACGCTCATGAAGTTCATCTTAAGTGTTCATTCAGAACTAGAGGGACCAGGTTATGAAACAGGTATTTTCATGTTCAAAGATATTTTCAATTTTAAATTTACAGGTTTCAGGGAGCAAGAAATTTCTGAAATAGTTAAAAATTCAAGAGATATTATTGATTTTTTCGATATTTTTGCTGAGTCTCATCTTGCCCACTCTTGTGGAAGAAGATTTATCGAGAAGACACCGCCTCATGTCCTCAAACTCAGTTTCTTACTCAAGCATTTTCCAAACTCTCAATTTATTAACGTTGTCAGAGATGGCCGCGACTGTTATTGCTCAGCGAAACATCACCCAAACGTTGTTCAAGGCAGAAGCGTAGAACAATATGCACGATACTGGAAAAGATGTATTAATGCCCGTTTAAAACTTGACAAAAACCCTCAAATTTTTGATGTCAGATATGAGGATCTAACAAGTTCCCCAGAAACTGTTGTTCCTCAAGTCATGAAATTCCTGAGAGAAGAATATGATTCTCGACAAATTAATCCAGATTTTTATACTAAAAATTCTTTCAAAGGCACGCAGAAATCACATTTCAAAAAGCTTACACAATCAATTCAGACAACCTCGCAAGAGCGATGGAAAAAAGAAATGAAAAGCTCTGAGATAGAAATTTTTCAGGAAATTTGTGGCAAAGAACTAGAAGTCCTAGGATACTATGTATAAAGTGCCTCTATACGGGACAAAAAGCTTGAAAATGTTATGAGGGCAGGGTTTCATCAGAATTACCACAACTCTTGAGAAACCCCATGACTGACTATAGCGAACTGAGAAAGACGCTCCAAGACTATCTCCCATGGCATGGAGCCAGACTCTTATTTCTGCGTTGGTCGTTCAAAACCGGCTTATTTCTTCATCAGGTGCGACCCATTGCTATCCAAAAAAATATGGTCGTCGAGCCAAAAGTCTGTTCCGTTTAGGATTTGACTATCTCCGTCAGCTCCTGCTCAACCCCTCGCCACTCTTTGAAGATGACTTTCGCCACACACTGAAACTTTTGTCCTGTACGAGGTATCTGACTTGGAAGTGTGGTTAGCCTAGTGGTGAGGCGTCTTTATGCCTACTGGACTCATCAGCGTAATGGTGCTCAGGATCAGCGATCGCGGTTCTTTTAATGCAGATTGAGGCTGAAGTGGTAGAGTTAGCGATCACTAAATGAGGGCAGTGGGTAGGCTGGATATTCACAGCGATCGCCGATGCCTATGCCAGGGTTTTGGGGGCAACTTTGGTGGTAGGGAAATCGCCGAGTACCTGACCATCCCGGAAGGTGATGACGCGATCGCACTGTTGCGCCACAGCCTCATCGTGGGTCACTATCACCAGCGTCATGCCATCGCGGTTGAGGCTCTCAAAAATCTCCAAAATACTGCGACTGGTTTGAGAGTCGAGGGCACCGGTGGGTTCATCGGCCAACAGCAGTTTAGGACGATTCACAATGGCCCGCGCGATCGCCACTCGTTGTTGTTGCCCCCCCGACAGTTGGTTGGGACGGTTATGCAAACGATCACTGAGGCCCAATTTTTGTAAGGCCTCAATGGCCCGCGATCGCCGCTGTGACTTCGGCACATTGGCATACACCATCGGTAACATCACATTTTCGACCGCCGTGAGTTGGGGCAGAAGATAAAACTGCTGAAACACAAACCCGATTTTGCGGTTACGAATGTCGGCGAGGGCATCAGTTCCCAAGGTACTGACGGGAATGCCATCCAAGCGGTAATCCCCCCGAGTCGGTCGGTCTAGGCAACCGATTAGGTTCATCGCGGTTGATTTGCCTGAGCCCGAGGCCCCGACAATGGCGCAATACTCTCCGGCATCAATGGTCAGGCTGACATTTTGCAGCGCCTGCACTTCTAGATCGCCGACACCGTAGGTTTTGCTGATATGCCACAAGTTAATTAAGCTCACGAAATTAGCTCCGTAACGCCACAATCGGGTCAAGTTGCGCCGCACGGCGAGCGGGCAATATGCCAAAAACCAGCCCTGTGCTGCCTGACACTGTGAACGAAATTGCGATCGCCGACAGACTAATCCCAGCATTCAACGGGGTCGTCAGGGTCAAGACCACAATGCTGGCAATGCCCACACTGCTCCCAATCAATCCCCCAATCACCGCCAGGATGATTGACTCGATGGTGAACTGCACGGAAATATCGCTGCCTTTAGCACCAATGGCTTTGCGTAGACCTATTTCCTGAGTGCGCTCGGTAACTGACACCAGCATGATGTTCATAATGCCGATGCCTCCAACGAGTAGCGAAATCCCGGCAGTAAAGCCGAGTACCAGGATCAAAATATCGGTAATGCTGGCCGCCGTGTCGAGCAAATCCTGCTGGCTCTGCACGGTAAAGTCGTCCTCTTTGTTCAGCAGACCATGGCGCAGCCGCAGCAGGTTCGTGATTTGATACTGAGCCGCACTGGCACTGGTGGCATCGTTGGAAGACACCGCAATAATTTGCACCGTGGGGCTGGTCTTGCCCACTTCTTGACCCGTAATCTGGTCAACCATGACCTGAATGGGAATGTAAACGGACTCATCCTGGTTTTGTCCAAAGGAAGAGCCGCGCGCATCCACCACCCCCACCACCGTAAATCTGACATTGTCGATGCGAATTCTTTGATTGATCGGATCGCGATCGCCAAACAGAGTTTGAGCCGTTTCGCTACCTAACACAGCTATGGCTAGATCACTCTGAATATCTATCGGACTGAGAAATCGCCCTTGGGCCAAGGTGATCTGACGAACGGGAACATATTCGGGCGTCGTACCAATGATGTTGGCTTGGGTTTCAGCTGCGCCATGAGTCACTCGTAGGCGCTGACTTTTTTCTGGGGAAACGTCACTGACTGCCAGCACTTCGGCAGCGATCGCTTCGGCATCAGCCAGAGTCAGGGTATCGGCTCGACTTACCCCAGCGGTTGGCCCCCGTTGAGAGTCGCCTGGGGAGATAAATAAGACATTCGTCCCCAATGATTCAAACTCGCGGGTGACATAGTCTTGAGCCGCTTGTCCAGCAGCCACCATCGCAATCACAGAGGCATTGCCGATAATAATGCCGAGCATCGTCAAGCCGCTGCGGAGCTTGTTAGCTCCTAACGTTTTAATCGCCATTGTGGCGTTTTCAAAGAGGTTATAGGCCATGGTGCAAATGCAGACGTCAGGGTGCAGAAAGTTAACGTGCAGAATAGCCTTAGGGCAGGGCTCAGCCCTAAGGCGGAAAGCCAGGCCGCTCGCGTCCTGAGTCGGGCACGTCAAGGAATACTCGATCATTGACCTCAAGCCCGCTGAGAATCTGAGTCTGACCATCTTGGGTCAGACCGACAGTGACCGGTTGAAACGTCGGATTGCCCTCTTCATCGGCAATTTGGACGCCTAATTGGCCCTCTTCCGTGGCGATCGCCACTGTCGGCACCATCAACGCATCGACCACCGTTTCACCAATAAAGGTGGCGTCCACCGTCATGCCCGATTTGAGCTGATCAAGGCCAGTCTCAGGGGTCACCACCACCTGAAACAGAGTCACATTGTTCTCGACCACTGCCTCTGGGGCAATGCGCTTAACCTGCCCCATAAACACCTGCTGGGGAAAGGCATCCGCCACAATTTCGACCGATTGACCGATCTGCACTTGGGCAATGTTGGCCTCTGAAACATCCACCTCAATCTCTAGCCCGGAGGAAATCGCCAAAATTGAGCTGGAGGTCGCCGAGGCGGTGGCCGAAGCCGATGTGGTGGGGGTCACGATCGCACCCACGGTGGCGTAAGTTTGGGTAATCACCCCGTCAAAGGGCGCTCGAATCACCGCTTCCTCAATTTGCGTTTCAGTGGCGGCGACTTGGGCTTCGGCAGCGGCCACAGCAGCGGCAGCAGCAGTGAGATCTTCAGGGCGAGAGCCGCTAGCTGCTTCTTCGAGCTGCGCCTGCGCCTGTTCAAAGTTGGCTTCGGCGCTATTGGCTTCGTTGATGTACTGATCCAATTCGCTCTGGGAAATCGCCCCCTGAGCTGCGAGTTCGCGGTAACGCACCAACTGCGTCCCCGCTAAAGTGACTTGAGATTGGGCGGCTGCAGCCGCGGCTTCTGCCTGTCGAATGTCTTCCGAGCGATTGCCCGCGAGGACCTTGGCATAATCGGCTTCGGCCTGAGCCAGCTGAGCCTGATTGCGGGCGAGCTCATCGGTCAAGGTGCCCACTTCCATCTGGGCTAGCACTTCTCCTGCCTGCACCTGATCGCCCGGTTCGACAGACAACACTTCTAGCCGACCCGTTGTTTTCGGACTGAGATTCACGGTGTCTTCCGCCACGACACTGCCGGTCCCCTCGACTCGCAGCGTCAGAGGGGCTGTTTCTACGGGTTGAGTCAGGGTTTCTAGCGGCGGGGCTGCACGGCGGGTACGATGCAGTTCGCGGGGTCTGACCAGTGCCCCTAGCACCAGCAGCAGCCCCGTGATCCAGATCGCCCAGAGCCACCAGCGGCGACGTTTGGGTGGGTTGAGCGTTGTGGCAGGGGCGCCCGCCTCCTCGTCCTGATCAAATATCGCAGTCTCGGAATCAGTATTCATATCCATCATCGTCGCGGTGCTAGAACAGCAAAACCATTACCCAGCAGGTGTTCTGAGCCCAGAGTGATCGCGCAACATGCTGCCTGGCAACAGCCCTGGCTTAGTCCTTCCCTTAGGGGTTAGGTCATTTTTGACTGAATTTTTAGAAAGCTTCTCTAGGTGCCATGGGGCTGGCACCTAGAGAAGCAGCATGGTGTGTGCAGAATGTGAACTAACTAAGACGACTCCCTATAAGCCTGGAAAACCCAGCTCTTGAGCCTGCTCTAACTGGTCGGCCGACAAGAGCGACTCGAAGTCTGCGGCCAGATCTGCTTGTAGGGTGCTTAACTGAGCGGCTTGGTCTTCAGTGAGATCAAGCTCCGCCAAGAGATCAGGGCGAGAACCGTCGCTAGTGGACTGCCCCTCCCTGTCTGCTTTGAGCTCTTCTAGCCGCTGCTGTTGATCAGCAGTCAAAATCTCATTCAGTTCCGACTGATATCCCTGCATGATGCCCCGCATCTCTCGCATCTGAGAGCGGCTCAGATTGAGTGACCGGATGGCATCACGGCTGACCTGACTCTGCGCTGGGCTCGGAGTGCTGAGCAGCAAACCGCCAACCCCCACGCCCACCAGTAGTAATCGAGACGTTGTTCGCATTAGCGATTGCAAAACCATTTGGTTTCTCCAATATGAGGATGGAACGCCAACTCCCAAGGGTTCGGATGGCGCTCTAACGCAGTCCTTAAACCCATGGGTTAGGCCCATCCTAGGGGGAACCCTTGGGACAACACCTGAAGCAAACCTCCCAAAATGGCTAGAGCAAATGTCGCAATTCAAATTGGGAGAATTGTCCTAGTGCGGCATGCCCTCAAATAGGACATTCGTCGCTAGTCATGCAGTGGGATCCACCCATAAAGTGGACGAGTTCCCTGAATGACCGCCAAATGGCTCCTCTCACTCAATCAGCCCGTTTCCGTCCTTTTCCCCAACGGGGGAAGGGATGGAAAGTGAGGGGGGCGGAGATGATTTCAGATAGCCGTGAGCTGTCTCTTTCATCCCAGCCTCAGCAAGCTAGATTCCGGGCGTGGCATCCTGACTTAAAGAGATGTCGCTGTCACTAGG
Source organism: uncultured Halomicronema sp. (assembly GCA_964563415.1). Taxonomy (GTDB): domain Bacteria; phylum Cyanobacteriota; class Cyanobacteriia; order Phormidesmidales; family Phormidesmidaceae; genus Halomicronema. Next base: position 5,574 of record CAZLYS010000061.1, on the reverse strand, counting down.
CTGGTTTCAAGCCGCAAATGGCAGTAAGTCAGGTGAGCACTGTGTAAAACTTTTGATAAAGCGCTTACCGCTACCTATCCCCAATATTTTGCTATCGATAGTCGACTAATGTTTCGTTGTGGAGTTCCTCTAGTGCAGTTAGATGTCCGGCGATCGCACGCTCCATTCAAACAACTGCTCTATGTTGAGTGGATACTGTTAGGAATGGCGGTCATGGTGACGCTATCTTCAATGGTGCTGTTTCAAGGCCAGCAGTCGGCTTGGGGCGAGCTGAGCCTGATTTTGGGACTTACTGTCATGGGCTTGCACTTGCCACAGCGCTGGTTTCTCAAGTTCAGTTACACGGTGCTGGAGCTAGGTAGCTTACTGCTACTGACCCTCTATACTTGGCGATCGTCTACGATGACGCCGTTGCTACCCCTTTTAGGGATGGTTGTAGTGATCCGGAGCTGCCAGATGTTACGGGGATGGTGGCGAGTAATCGTTGTGGTTATCATCTTTATCTTGCATGGCATCGCGGTCTTTGCCCGAGGCCAAATGCCCATGCCGCCCCTCCTCGTTCAACGTCTGGGCACCCAACCCACCGACTGGCAACTGTATGCCATTAAGACCAACCTCATCATCTTTTTTGGCTTGGTATTGCTGTTTGTGCTGCTGCTGGTCAATGCGCTGCTGTCGGTTTATCGCAGTCAACGAGACCTGGCGATCGCCCACGAGCAACTGCGGGCCTACGCTGCCAAAATCGAAAACCAGGCTACCTTGCAAGAACGCAATCGCATCGCTCGAGAAATTCACGACTCTTTGGGGCATACCCTCACCGCCCAAATGATATTGCTCGAAAATGCCTTACTGTTCCTGCCTCCCGAGGCTGATCGCGCCAAAGGTTATCTCAACACCGCTACTGAGTCAGCCTATCAAGCCCTGCGAGAAGTCTCCAAATCAGTCGCCACCCTGCGGACTCAACCGCTTCAAGACGCGCCCCTGAGTCAAACGATTCCAGCATTGGTGAAAGATATCTGCCAACCCGCCCACATCGTCCCCGACTATTTTGTGGAAATTCCCGACCCCCTACCCGAGGACATCAGTCTGGCGCTATTTCGGATTGTGCAGGAAGCCCTGACCAACACAGTCAAGCATAGTCAAGCGCAATTGGTACAAGTCAAACTCATCGCGAAATCCCGACGTCTGCACCTGCAAGTACTTGACAACGGCAAAGGCTTTGACCCGAGCAAAAACACTTCAGGCTTTGGCCTGCGAGGCATGCGCGAACGAGCTATGGCCCTAGGGGGCACTTGTCAGATTTGGAGTGCGCCCGGTGCTGGCTGTCGCATCAGCGTTATTTTGCCGCTACCCACATCCCTCACTCATCCCGCTTAAATCAGATCGATGATTCGCATCTTATTGGTAGACGACCAAACCATTATTCGTCAGGGTTTAGCCAACCTGCTAGAAGCACAGCCCGATTTAACTGTGGTGGGTGATGCCGAAAACGGCCAGCAGGCGGTGGAACAAGTTGCCGCGTTGTACAACACCCCACGCCAGCCAGACGTCGTCTTAATGGATGTGCGGATGCCGGAAATTGACGGCGTCGCCGCAACGCGGCAGATTTGCGAAGAGTTTCCGGGCGTCAAGATTTTAGTGCTGACCACCTTTGACGACGACGACTATGTTCAGCAAGCGATGCGCTACGGGGCCAAAGGCTATTTGCTAAAGCAAACCCCGATCGCTGATTTAGCCGTCGCGATTCGTGCCGTTCACCAGGGTTATACCCACATGGGGCCAGGTCTGTTTGAGGAAACTTTCACCACTCCAGAGCCCATCCGTCCCACCGAAGATCTGATGCCACTGGCTTTAGCGGCCCTTTCCCCTCGGGAACAAGAAGTGCTCAAGCTTATCACCAATGGCCTGAGCAATCGCGAAATCGCCCAAGCCCTGTTTATTTCTGAACGCACCGTGCGTAATCACGTCACCAGTATTTTGAGTCAGTTGCAACTGCGCGATCGCACCCAGGCTGCCCTTTTAGCCAGTACGTTTTGGTGAACCGTTGGAAGCCTATAGAACAAATTCCCTCGGTCTCTCAAGCAGCTCGAACACTTTCACCCTTTATAGTTCAGGAATGCTGACGATGTCTTTCACTATTAGTCAGACCGTTCTAAAAACCTTGGCCGGAATGTTAGTCGCAAGCATTGCCACTAGTTCCATAAGCTTGGCCGAAGCCGTCGAACTCGACGAACTGTGCTTGCGATCGCCTGAAAATTCCCGCTGTGAGACTTATGAAGGGAGCAATCCTGATGTCGGTGAGACGATTGGCTTCTCTAATCGACAGTTAATCCGAGTGCAACTCAATTCCAGCACTTCTGATGATGGCTTTATCTGGATCGGCCTGCGAAGAGATACCGTCAACTTAACCACTGAGTTGACGGCATATCACTCCACCCGACTTGACAGCACCCTGGACCAGATCCTTGGCGGGGTCTTAAATGCTGCTGTCCCTGTGCCGCTGCCGCTGGATATCGTTCAACTATATGATTTTCAAGAGCAGCGAACTGAATATCTCTCATTTACCCCTGACGCTTGTCAGAGTGAACTGCAGATTGCGAATGGTCGCGGCTTTCAAGAAGCGGATTGTGCCCTGATCGGCGACGGTGCGATTAACCTGCCAGAGGATGTTGATATTCGAGATGGGGTCTTTGCCCTGGGGTACACCGATAATGACTTGATTAAGGTGGTTATCTTCAGGCTAGAAGATCAAAACGCCACCTTTGTGGGAGGGGCTGATCTTAATGAGCTATGCCAAAGTTTTCCACTCAACTCTCGCTGTCGCTATTGGCCACTGACCTCATCAACCGCCTCTGACACGCAACCATAGCTGGCTCCCCTCATTTCCTGGGCAAACGTGTCGAGTCTGATGTCTGCCATAACTCACTGCTTTGAATTATTAAAATTGCCTCCCATTTAGGCTTGCTTCAAATAGTCAGACAATATTCATGCAACAAAGTCGTTTAGAGTTGTCGGAGTGAAGTTTTGACAATTTTCCAAGGTCCTAAACGAATTGCCATCTCGTTAAGGGACGATACTCTAACCGAGCGCGAAAAGCTCAATTTTCTTTGGGTTTTGATTGCCATTGCCGGTATTTTTGGCCAAGCAAGCGCCTTGGGGGCACTCCGGGCACTCCCGAGTGTGTATGGACTGATTCAGCTAGTGCCGTGGGGTGTTCAAATCTGGGGGATAATTGCTAGCTATCGTGCCAACCGCCGAGGTGACAACCAGAACTTTATAGAGCGGTTCACCTGTTTGACAGCCTCTTTGTCACTGCAGGCATATCTGGTCTATTTTGTGCTGACCATTTTGGTGACTGCTCTGCCTGCAGTGATTTACTTGCCGCAGTCAAGCGGTCTCCGATTGATAATCCTGCAATTGGGGGCGATTGGCGCTGCTGTATATATCTATCTGCGGCTAAAGCCACTAATAGCTCAGGTGGCTGGCAGAGCCGATTCTACAGAGTCGCTATCCCCTTGACGCCAATGGCCAAAACGACATCTATGGCGAGGGGCGATCGCCTTCAAAATCTGCCGCTATGACAGATCGCGGGCAAACTGCGGCTGCGGCTTAACTGCAGCGAAGGGTTGGACACGGGCCAGCGATCGCCCCTCGAGCCCAGGCTGGGAACGCACTGGAGCTTTGGCAGTGGGCTGAATTGAGGCGATCTCTGTCCCCCGATTGTCTTCGGTCTGGTGCACTTGGGCTAACAGCAGTTCGTTTTGCCAGCGAGCAACCTCGGGCCGCACCGCCTGCCAGCGATAGGTATTGGGGCCAATTTGGTGGGCGATCGCGATCGCTGATTCCTGGTCAGACACCGTTCCTGCCTGCCACTGCCAGCGAGCATTATTCCATAAACGGACCGCTCGGCGCTCGGCAATAATTTGGCGGGCCAGTTGATCTGGCAAGTCTAGGGGCGCAGCCACATGATCTAAGGCTTGTAGCTGCTCTAGCAACTGATACGCGGTGGCCCAATCGGCCGATTTGAGAGCGGCTTGCGCCGTCTCATCGAGGGTTTGGGCTTGGGCCTGTTGATGGTTCTGTAAGCGCGCTAATTGGGTTCGAGCCTCATAAAAGTGAGGGCTGCTATGGGGCACCTGGGCGACCAGGGAAATCCCGGTGATCCAGTCACCTGCGGCCTCGGCTTGTTGCGCCTCTCGCAGCACCGCCCGTGACCATTGATCAAGCAAATCTTGCCCTTCACCAAATAGAGGGTTGGTGGGCAACCAATTCCCGACCTCGGTGAGCCCCTGTTGCCGGGCCTGAGTGTCTCCGGTGGTGATCGCCGTTTGCCAGCAAGTCACCTGATCCCGCATCAGGGGATCATCCGACAAGTTCGAGCAGTCCGGGGCTGGAGGTACAGCAACGACCTCAGAAAACGCCCACATGACCAAGGTGCTAGAGCCTCCAGCCAGCAATATTCCCAACAACCAGTTGCCCGTGAGGCCATGGAGAGTGTCAAGGATGGAGTCTAACACCGATGCGACCCCAGTATACTCCTGAACTGTGATCGCCGCATCTCCAGCCGCTAATTCAGGCAATCGGTTCAGCGGTTCTGACTGCAGGAACCGCTGCCAGCCATCTAAGCTTTCTGCAAGGGAAGTGTTGGCGTCGGTAAACGCAGTGAGGACAGGGCCAGCAGACAACATGAGCAAACAGTGAGGGCGTTAACCTTACCTTTCTCGTCGTCGCAGCGATCGCCCGGAGAAACTGGGTTCTAGCCTGCTTAACTTAACGAAGGCCAATCGCCCGCATCAGTTGCCAATGGTCTTTGAGGGGCACGAGCGTGTTGGCCGTGAGAAAGGCACTGGCAGCCACCGCCGGTAGCCCAATCCCAGGAAAGGTGGAATCGCCACAGCACAACAGTTCCTGAATGGGTGTCGTTGGGTCAGGAAAAACAGCTTTGCCTGCCGCGATCGCTGGGCCGTAACTGCCCCGATGCCGTCGCAAAAAGCGTTCGTGAGTCAGGGGGGTGCCGACTAAGGAGACTTCGAGGCGATCGCGAATATCGGGAATCACCCGCTCCAACGCCTGCCACATCACTTCAGATCGCTGGACTTTGAGGGTTTGATAGGCATCATTACGACGGTCGAGCCCCTGCCACAGGTCGTAGGGTTCATTGCCTGGCGTGTAAACGTGAATGGTGTCTTTACCCACAGGAGCCATAGTCGAGTCCAGCCGTGAAGGCATGGAAATTAACACCACATTCTGCGGCGCGGTGACGCCCTGTTCCCAATCGTTCACCACAATATGGTGACAGGCCAAATCAGCCGGTAGGTCAGTGCCGTCGATGCCCAAATGCAAGTGCATGAAGCTTTCACACGTGGGCATTTGTTGGCGCTGTTGACGTAGCGTCATCGCTGCTGGGTGGTCAGGCAACAGTTTCAGCGTGTCCCAAATGGAGGCATTGGATACCACCGCCCGACGAGCAGTGAGCAGTTCCCCCGATCGCAACCGCACGCCCGTAGCGCGATCGCCAGCCAGCTCAATCTGCTCAACGTGGGCACCTAACCGCAGTTGTCCCCCCTGCTTTTT
>CAZLYS010000060.1:9404-11492 GCA_964563415.1 uncultured Halomicronema sp. | reverse complement strand
AAGCTCGCGGAGATGGCTCAAGAGATCGCTGATCAGTTACCCCAATGGCCGCAGATGACTCAGCTGATTTGGGGCACTGCCGACCCGTGGGTGCCTGTCGCCCTGGCTGAATCATGGGTGGATATGCTGACGTTAGGTGAACTGTCAAAGTTGGATGAGGTCGGTCATTATGCCCAAGAAGATTGGGCTGACAAGGTTTCGGCAGTTTTAGTGCCCTTTTTGCGACGGGCACCGATCGCCGGTTAGGCAAGTTGCAACTCAAACAATACGAATCTCTACGAAGAGCGAATTCTAACGATAGATTCCGATTCTGCTTTTGGTGGGCCTTTAACATGAGATACGTCGTCAAGTAGGGTTTTCAGACGCTTTGACTATGACAGGTTGGCTTCACACCCCTCCGGAGGGAGGCTGGCATACCCTACCGCCACAAAAAGCGCTTTCTCTGCTTGATAGCGATCGCACAACGGGGCTCTCCTCTACAGCGGTAGTGAGTCGCCGTGAGCAGGTTGGGCCGAATGTTTTAGAAGAAGCTAAAGGGCGCAGTAGTTGGCGCATTCTGTTGGATCAGTTCACCAACATCATGTTGCTGATGCTGATTGCAGTGGCAATTATTTCGGGCATCATCGCCCTGCGGGCAAATGAAGTGCCGAAGGATGCGATCGCCATTTTTGCGATCGTCATTTTGAATGGCTTGTTGGGCTACTTTCAAGAAAGCCGGGCAGAAAAGGCCCTGGCCGCACTGAAACAAATGGCGTCACCGGTAGTGCGAGTGGTGCGGGCTGGCAAACCGTTAGAAATTCCTTCTCAGGATTTGGTGCCTGGGGATATTTTGCTCATTGAGGCGGGCATGCAGATTGCCGCTGATGGCCGGCTGCTGGAGACGTCTAATTTGCAGGTTCGAGAGTCAGCGCTAACCGGCGAAGCCCATGCCGTCGGTAAGCAAGCGGATGAGGTATTAGCGGCAGATGTTAGCTTAGGCGATCGCACTAACCTCGTTTTTCAGGGCACTGAGGTGGTCTATGGCCGCGGCAAGGTGCTGATTACCCAGACGGGCATGCAGACGGAACTGGGACGTATCGCGGCAATGTTGCAGGCAGTGGAAAACGAGCCCACGCCCCTACAAGTACGCATGGATCAGCTGGGCAACACCCTGGTGACAGGCTCTCTGATTTTAGTCGCGTTGGTCGTGGTCGGGGGCGTCATCCAGGCCGGGTGGGGGGCGTTCGAAGACTTGTTAGAAGTCTCTCTTAGTATGGCGGTAGCAGTCGTGCCCGAAGGCTTACCGGCAGTCATCACTGTGACACTGGCGATTGGCACCCAGCGGATGGTTCGCCGTAATGCCCTCATTCGTCGTTTACCCGCAGTTGAGACTTTGGGCTCTGTCACCACCATTTGTTCTGATAAAACCGGGACGCTCACCCAAAACAAAATGGTGGTACAAGCCGTTCAGACGGCTGCTCAACGATGCAACATCGTCGGTGATGGCTATGTGCCTGAGGGTACCTTTACCAGTGATGAAGCGGGTGCGATCGCGCCGCTCGAGCAGCCAGAGCTAACCCATCTCTTATTTTGTGGCCTGCTGTGTAATGATGCGATTTTACAAAAAGAGCAGGGAGAATGGGCCATTTTGGGCGACCCGACTGAGGGTGCTCTGGTGGTGTTGGCGGGTAAGGGTGGCCTCAATCAGCAATATTTGCTCCAACAATTTGAACGGGTCGCTGAGTGGGCTTTTTCGTCAGAACGCAAGCGCATGAGTGTGGTGGTGCGCTCGCCGACTCACGTCAATGAGGTGCCCGACCACCTGACCGACTTTCCCTATTGGCTACTGGCTAAGGGATCTCCTGAACTCTTGTTAGAGTGCTGCCAGTCGATACAGCAGCAGCAAAGTACCGTGCCCTTAAGCGACGCCACTCGGGCACAAATTCTCAGTCAGAATGAGGCTATGGCAGCCCAGGGATTACGAGTGTTGGGCCTAGCCAGCAGGCCCCTGCAGACAATTCCTCAGGGGGATGCCGATGCCGATGCCATCGAACAAGGGATGCACTGGCGGGGGCTGGTCGGTATGATGGATGCCCCCCGGCCTGAGGC
>CAZLYS010000060.1:0-9365 GCA_964563415.1 uncultured Halomicronema sp. | reverse complement strand
TCGACCCATGATGATTACGGGCGATCATCAGTTAACGGCGCAGGCGATCGCAGCTGACATCGGGATTGCCCCGGCTAATGCTGAGGTGCTCACGGGCAAAACCCTTGAAGTAATGGAGCAATCGGCACTGCGACAGGCAGTCCAAGATGTGCAGGTTTATGCCCGCGTCTCACCAGAACATAAGCTCCGCATTGTGCAGGCACTGCAAGCCGAACATCACATCGTAGCGATGACGGGCGATGGCGTGAATGATGCCCCGGCTCTAAAGCAGGCAGACATCGGCATTGCGATGGGCATTACTGGCACCGATGTGAGCAAAGAAGCCAGCGATATGGTGCTGTTAGACGATAACTTTGCGACAATCGTCGCAGCTGGGGAAGAAGGACGCGTTGTTTACAACAATATTCGCCGTTTCGTGAAATATATTCTGGGGTCGAACATTGGCGAAGTGCTGACGATCGCGGCATCGCCGATGTTGCTCCCCATTTTGGATGTGCCGCTCACACCACTGCAGATTTTGTGGATGAATTTGGTGACGGATGGTTTTCCGGCGTTGGCATTGGCCGTAGAACCGGCTGAACCGGATGTCATGAAGCGCGCCCCTCACGACCCCAAAGAGAGCATTTTTGCTCGGGGTTTGGGAGCTTATATGCTGCGCATCGGCATCATTTTTAGCATCATTTCGATCTCGCTGATGCATTGGGCCTATTTTGCGGCACAAAATCCTGAGCTGCCAGGAGATCCAGAGCGCTGGAAAACAATGGTCTTCACCACGTTATGTATCGCCCAAATGGGGCATGCGATCGCAGTGCGCTCAGACACCCAAATGACCTATGAAATGTCTCCCTTCTCCAACCCGTTTGTGTTGGCGGCAGTGGTGATCACAACCGTATTGCAGCTGATGCTGATTTATGTCGAACCCCTCCGTAATTTTTTTGGCACCCATATCTTGAGTCCAACCGAATTGCTCATTTGTTTTGGTTTCAGCAGCTTGATGTTTGTCTGGGTCGAAGCAGAAAAACTGGTGAAAAAATTCCGATCAACTCGTAAATAGACGGCAACCTGGGGCCTTAAAGTGACTTTCACCAAGCCATGCTGCCAGCCCTAAAGTTTTCGTTATTTGAGGCCCAACGCCATTCTTGACAGCGATCGTCGCATCACGGGAATAGGGCCAGTTAAAGAGCAGCCCAGAATCACAGAACGATTAACCGAGAGAAGCAAATTACATGGTTTGCTATTAGACTCAGCTGTTTGGGAATATCAATATATCGGCAGCTTAAGGGTTTGGTGAAATGTACTGCCATCAAAGCGCACATTAAAGTAAAGGTAATAGATTCAGTCAAGCTGAAAAAGTTTCTTGATTGATGCGGTGATCTCAGATGTCAAAGAGGGGACCGTAAATTAACTTGGAAACGAGTTCCTGAATAACAGAATTCCTGCCATGGCTACAGGGGAGCATCTGCATGGAAAAGTTTGTCGTCATTGTGTTTCCGAATGGATTACAGGGCCAGATTTGGTCAACTATTTTGCGATCGCAGCAGCTTTCCGTCATTTGGGAATCTCCTGATGTGTTGCTACCGCATACGCTTAAGGCGTTGCAGCAGCAGCAAACGCTACCAGATTTGCTGATTTTAGATACTCGCTTGCATCATCTTCAGCCCCTCCACCTGTGTCGGTGGTCGCAAAAACACAACCTTAACGTTGAGATTTTACTGGTCAATGGTATGCAGTCTCATATTCTGGCTGCTGAACGCAAGTGGGCGCTTTCTCAAGGGGCTGCTGACTTACTCCCTCGGATCTGCCAGAAATCTCTGATCAGCGGAGCGGCGACTAATTTGCGCAAGGCCCTCGATTTACTAGAGGTGCTGCACTACGATCAGCACGCTTTAATCCGTTCATTATTGCGAATCAGCCCAAATTCAACGCGCAAAGCACGATGCTCAAAACCAGATGAAACCTTGACCATGCAGAGAATGCTCGGCGGATAAATGCTCATTTCCGTCTCTTGCCTAGTGGCTTGAGTTTTTACAGCTTCGTGGATAAAGTCCGGCAGAATTTGGAATGCGGAGGTCGGAAGCCGGAGTTGAAGTACTTGCCCGATAGCCATTTTGGTAATCTGCACTGACTTAAAAAACTGCAGGGCGCTGGCGTATGGCACAGCAAAAGTCATTCTGCCTTTCCAGGCTCCCTACCCCATTAGCCCCAACCCTCCCTAGCTCACCGTCAAGGATTGGCAAATTCACGCTGCATCGTCTTAGTCGGACTATTGAAGGCATAGCGATAACGATTGCTTTTCATACTGCAAGTCTGATCAAATTTCTATCAATAACGGTACTGTTTGCAAGTTGGACAGTAAGTCAGAGACAGTATTTTTCAGGTTAGTAAAGGCTGCATAGGACTTTGCAGCGCCCTTCAGCAAGAAGCGATTAAAACATATTTAAAGATACAAGGATAACTGGATTATCAATACAGAAAATCAGCATTACGGCTCTTAATTTAGAGACATAAAAGCGCAATATTTTAATAGCTTAAAGCTCTTGCAAGACGTTGATTCCCATAAATTATTCAATAGTCTTTTTAAGGATATTGAAAATATCATCGTTAAACAGCTCAATAAACAGCTCAATTACTGACGAAGTACGGAACTGGATCCAAATATAATCAACTACCTACTAGTTCAAATCAACTATTTCGGCTTTGATGTCATCTTTTATACTGCTTTCGTCCGAGTTTTTGAAAGATTTTTGGGAGTGCTAGAGTCTTTATCTGGCAGTGCTTTCAGGCTTTGAGTTAAAGTCAGGTAAAGAGATTATGGTGAGGTTTTACAAAACTTCAGTCTCTGCTTTTTGAAGTTTTTGAGATTTCACAGATAATCCACAATTTATTTGTTGTATTCCACAGGGTTTTCCACAGAAAACAACGAGGTCTTGAGGCTTTTCGAAAATCTGTGGATTAACGAAAAAAGTAAATCCACAATGTGTGGAATTTCACGAAAAATGGGGATCGCTGAGATGGATTCCATGAAAACCTGATTATTTCGTTTCACTCTTTTCTGCGAGGCAGTTCTACCGTTTTTTTTCAACATTGACACGATTCTGAGGAGTAGGCAGAATGATGCGACCGGAAGACGTTGCGCCTGTGATTGCGGCAGCTACAATCCCTCGTCTGAGAGTGGATTAGGGAGCTTGCTGGTCATGGAGGTGCAGTTTTTGGGTGTTTGCCAATTTGGTTATGGTGTCAAAGGAGGAATGGATGAGCGGCCCTATGGTTAGCTTGTTAGTGGAAGTGCCCGAAGAACTCCACGAATCTCTTCAGTGTTATCTCGATTCTCATCCGGCCTGGAATCAGCAGCGTGCTTTTTGTGCTGCGTTATCTCTTTTCCTGATGCAGAACGGTAGCTGCGATCGCCGCGTTAACCGTATCTATCTCGATACGTTATTTGACTTCGCGGCTTAAATTGACAGATTGGGCGGGAATGCACAGTGCTGTCTGGCATTCCCGTCTCGTGTTTGGCAGGTTTTGCTTTTTGGGTTTACAGGATTTTGGGCTGACTATGATGTGCAAAGGTATTGAGAATCGAGGGCTTTAGACCTCTGCTCATCCCTTATGAGTAAGCATCATGGTGTCGGCGGCTCCCGTTCACCCGACTGTTTGTAAAAAAACAGTTGAACTCTCAACCGTTTACCAAACAGGTTTGATAGGGTGAGCGGGCATCAATCATTTTGCGCTGCGCAGGTATGAAGCGAGGCTTTGTCCTGACGCAGGCGTTAATCAAGCGGATCAGAATTTAGGATTTTGATCCGCTTCCTAATCCCTTGAGGTTCATTGTCATCATGTCCCCCAGTGCGACACTACAAAATAAACCCCAAATTCTTTGGGCTAAGGTGAGTGGCTTGGCGCTGGTGCAAGGGGCGATCGCCCTCATGTGGGTGATTTACAACCTGTATCTGGTAGATCTATTGACCCAAGTGGGGTTGGCGCGTTCTCTAGCTACGGGTTTGTTGGTGTTAGAAAATTTGCTCGCCATGGTGATGGAACCGCTGATGGGCAGTTTGAGTGATCGCTTTCAGCAGCAGCTCGGCACGCGATTTCCGCTCATCAGCTTAGGGGTGATTTTAGCTGCCGGTACCTTCATCGCTATTCCGATCATGGTGGTTGGAGGCATTGCCGCTGCCGGGCGCTGGGTGTTGCCTTTGATGTTGGTGTTGTGGGCGCTGGCGATGACGGTGTTTCGCAGTCCCGCCATGTCTCTCTTGGGGCGATATGCCTTTGGGACGCGGTTGCCTCAAGCCGCGAGTATTTTGACTTTAGTTGGCGGCGTCGCCGGAGCGATGGGCCCCCTCGCTAGCGAACAAATTTTGGCTAGAGGGCCAGTCGTGGCGTTTGCTCTAGGGTCTGTAGTCTTGTTGGTGGCAGCTTTAGTCCTCAAACTGACTGCGCCTGAAGCCACTGGAACTGATGTGGCGACTGCCAGTAGTGATGATGCTTCTGAGTTAGCGAGGATTTCAATTCCAGCTTTAGCTATGATTTTTGGCGCTGGGGTGGGTGTTACCTTGGGGTTTCGATCGCTAATGTTGTTGTTTTCCCGCGTGCTCAACAATCAAGTCCCTGACGGCAATCCCAAATTAGTGTTGGGCACAGTCTTTGTTGCCTTGGCTTTAACGGCGATTCCGGCGGGGGCACTGGCAGTGCGCTTGGGTAACCGGCGGGCAATGGTGACGGGGCTAGCGGCATTGGCCTTTGTGTGCGCAGCGATCGCCGCAGTCCAGCAAAATGGGGCGGCGATCGCCCTAGCCATTCTTTTTGGGGCGGCTTTTAGTCTGGTCTCTAACGGCACGATTCCATTTGCGCTGTCGTTGGTGCCGTCGCCCAAGGCAGGCTTGGGGACCGGTATGTTTTTTAGCGGGGGGGCCGCGGCCTCATCCTTATTTGGCACAGTGGTAGGGTCTTTGGCCAACCTGCCGCTGGCCCTATCCAGCCTGATGGGCATTATTGCCCTCGTGCTGGCGGGCAGCTGCATTGCGGGTGCCCCTCAACGGCCGGCCGCGATGGTGAGTGAGCCACTAGAGTCTTAACCTTTGGCTTGACGGCGCTGGTGACGCTTGACCATGAGGCTGATCCATCGTTGCCAGGACTGTAGATCCTCTTCGCTGGGGTCTGTCTGTTGCCAGGCGGCACGGGCACTGACGCGATTACACCATTGCTCTAATGCTTGAGGTGTCTGTAAGTTCACCCCCAACCTTTGCAACAATGGCAACGCTGCACCGACGGTAATATCGGCCAAAGATAAGCGATCACCGCCAAAATAGTCAGCACGGCCCAACTGCTCAGTGAGGAAGGTCAAGACCGTCTCAACGTGCTGCCAGGTTGCCGCATCCCTCGGAGCTGCATCATCCGCAAGAAACACTAGCTTTGGTAACTTGGGCATTAACTCGTTAGCAGTCACCAGTTGCACCATTTTCATCTGGGCGATCGCGGCGGGTTCGGTGGGTGACAACGGTGATGTGGAAAATTTTGCCTCTAGATAATCCATGATGGCGAAGGACTCGATGATTTGCAGCCCCTCGTCGACAACTGCGGGCACATGGTGAAACGGATGAATTGCCAGGTAGTCCGACTCGAAGTTTTGGCGATTTTTCAGGTCAACCAGATGCGGTTCAAAGGGAATCTGTTTTTCTAGCAACGCCAGCCAGACGCGACGAGCAATGGGGGAGAGCGGATGGTAGTAAAAGTTGAGCATGGCTGGTAAGGATAGGTGGATGGACAGGGGCGAGGCATTTTTGCATCAATATCTCGGTTCAGAACAGAATGTGTCATCAAAAATGCCTCGCCCGTACGGGAGAGATCAATGATGTATTGACGCCGTTTATCTCAATGGATAGGTCAGTGAGCACACGGACCCTGGCAAGACCGATCGGTCTTTTTTAAGGCAAATAAAAAAAGCGCGACAGGAGAAAGCTTTGATTCAAGAGGTGTTGGGCGCTAATACAAGGCCATTGATATAGTTGTCGAGGTGAGTCTTGGCGTGTTGCATGGGGGTGCGATCGCCTTCTAGCCGAGCGAGAGCCAAAGCGCGTTCAATTACTGATATCAGGATGGTCGCCTCAGCACTGGGCTGAGTCTGGGGGGCAAGTTCTCCCCGGTCGAGACCTTTTTGCACGATATGTTCTATTAATTCTCGCCAGCGATTCATCGCCAGTCGAGCCTGTTCTCGGAGTTGAGGATGGGCGTCGTCACTATCAAGCGCCGTATTCATCAGCGGGCATCCTCCCCAAGCGGAAATTTCATCAAAGCTATCGACAAAGGTCTCCACCATGACCCGCAAGCGTTTATCAGCCTGTCGTTGGCTGCGCATCGCGGCAAATTGGCGTTGACTAGCCAGTTGCACACTGTAGTGAAAGGCGGCGATCGCTAACTCGTCTTTGCTAGCGAAGTGATTGTAGATGCCGCCTTTTTTGAGCCCGGTGGCAGCCATTAAAGCGGACAGCGAGACCCCGGCAAAGCCCTGTTGGTTAAAGAGCTGAGCAGCCTGCTCAATGATGCGATCGCGAGTGTGTACAGCTTTAGACATGCCCAAAAGACCGATCGGTCTCTAGAAATATAGCAAACAACATTCCGATCGCCAAAGTTGAGCCGTTTAAAGCTGTTCAAAAGAGCGTCAACCATCACCGTCCCCCAATCTTGAACGTGTGTTGCAAGGGGTTGCAGCTTTGGCTGCCAGACTTATAACTGTAATGGCCTCTTTATCGATGGAGTGCAGCTTTAATGTCTACCTGGTCTTCTGGCTACAACACTGACCTGGGCTATACCTTTGGTTACTATCGCGAGATCAGCCCAGAATGGCTTGACTTTGTAGCGTTGAGTAAGTCTGTAACGCCACCCTCAGGTGACTGGCGTTACCTCGAGCTGGGATGTGGCCAGGGTTATGGTTTGACGTTACTAGCGGCCCTGAACCCGGACCACGAATTTTTAGGCATTGACTTTAATCCGGTGCACATCAATCATGCTCGTGGTTTGGCCAACGCTGCGGGGCTGACCAACATCCGGTTTGAGGAAGCTGACTTTGTGGCGCTAGCGGAGGAGTGGCCCACCGATTGGGGGCAGTTTGACTACCTGACGGCCCACGGCATTTATTCGTGGCTACAGCCCACCGTTTGTGAAGCCATTGTGCAGTTAATGAACCACGCTTCGCGGGCGGGGGCGTTGGTTTACCTTAGCTACAATGCACTACCAGCCTGGTTTTCATCCCATCCGATCCAGCACTTGATGCGCCTTTGGCAAACAACTGAGAGCTTAGAGTCGGTGAAGGCGATCGAAACTGGCATTCAACGGTTAGAAAAGCTCACTGAGGCGCAGACTGGCATGACCAAGATGCTGCCTGGAATGAAAGCTATGTTGGAAAAGGTAGCAAAACACGATCGCGCTTACCTCGTACAGGAATATTTGCATGACAACTGGTATCCGCGTTGGTTTGACCAGGTGGTTGAAGAATTGAAACCCGCTAAGCTCACCTACGTCGGTACGGCTAGCATGGGGGATCTCTTTTTGCGGAGTTTCATGCCGCAAAAGTTCAAAGACATTGTCCAAGACTATACCGACCCCATCGTGCAAGAGGTGATGATCGACACGTTGACAAATCAGAGCTTTCGGCGGGATGTGTTTAGCCGAGGAGCCGCACCGATGTGGGCGATTCAGCGGCAACAGGCGTTGTTGCAGCAGTCTTTTATGTTGCTCAATCGGCCCTCAGCCGAGGTCGAAATCAAATTTAAAACCTCTCTAGGGGAGCTCAAAGGCAAGGCTGAAATCTATAACCTGTTTTATGACCAACTCGCTACAGGACCCAAAACCGCTGAAGAGTTGATAAAAGTTCCTGCCAGTCAGACCCTTGGCCTCGGCGACATGATGCAAGCGTTGTCATTCATGTTGAATGAAGGGCAAGTGGGCTTTTATCGGCCCCCGACTGATCGCGCTCCTGCTTTGGCACTGAACCGGGAGATCGCGATCGCCACCGCTAACGGTGCACCTTATCGGTTTGCGATCGCAAGCAAATTGGGGCACGTAATCACTATCAGTGATGTGGACTTGATGTTCCTCGCTGCCACCTTTGAGCAACCTCAGGCGACAGCACCAGAATTAGGCCAGTTCCTGGTTGAGCGATTACTTGCCTTGGGCAAAGGGCTAACTCAGCAGGGCAAACCTCTTACTCAGCGCGCAGCGCTACTGCCCTATGCAACCGAATTAGCAGAAACCTTTTTACAAAAGACCTTATCTAAATGGCGAGACTACGGGATCTGTGAGTAGCCCCCCTTGGGGGCATCAGCAACAAGCCGCCGTTTGCTCTGGTCACCCTGGATAGTTGAAACGAATATCTGCCAAGTGTTGCAATTCCGCATTCTGACTTTCGCATTTCTCATTCGACTTTGGCGACTAAATAAGGCAGTCTCTAGTACCTATGTTCGGTTGAGGTCTGAGACGCTGTTGCAGCGCCAAGAGCACGAGGGCGGCGAAATTGCTCTCCTGATTGGTCAAAGAAGTGGACAAAATGCCGGACGATTATGGGATCAGACCATCGGAGCCGCGCCCGCTGTTCCAAAATGACACGGGCTTCTCGTTCACTCATCGGGTGACGCCATCCTCGTTCTTGCTGGCAGGCCACCCAAGTATTCAATACTTGAAAAATCCGAGCCAGTTTATATTTGGGGACTTTGCGGAGATGATATTGCTCCAAAATGGTTGCGACTTCCGGCAAATCTGACTCTTGGGCAATTCGTACGCTCTCAACAAACCACGGACTGAGCGCGGTCATCATGTGTCTGCGATCGCGAAACTCATGTTCTAAAAGATAGTCATTAATGTAAAGCGCCCCTAAGTTTTTGCAATAAGCGGCCATCAACAAGGTTTTGTGCTCAGTGTGGCTGAGATTGAGTTGCTTGCCATAGAGCTGACATAGGCGGGCTAAATCTTGAGACTCTTGCTGTAGCCAAACACCTTTATGTTTTAAGAGGCTGCTAAGGGTTTTTAAATAACTGCTAAAGCTGGGATAACTCATACTTGGGGTGCACTCCTGACCTGATCCAGTAAATCTTTATGCAGCGACTGACAGGAACACATGTGAATCATATTAACGGCTAGACAGCGTGTATTTAAGGTGCCCTTCATGGAAGCTAAATGAAGGATATTAGCGGAAACACTGAGGGATTTCATCAAAATCGGATGGAACTAGTACTCCATGGCGGAAGTCTTGATACTGATCCCCCACCCTGCGGGAAGAGCAAAGCTCTACATCCCCCAGCCCCTTCTCCCAGTTTTGGGCTCCTACGTACACACAAGTCATGTTGTATTAGGATGCCGCTAGGAATAACGGA
>CAZLYS010000059.1:8955-11493 GCA_964563415.1 uncultured Halomicronema sp. | reverse complement strand
TTCATAACTCTGCCTGTAGCTGCCTGCTGCCGGGCTCGAAACGTTAACCAGCATCGGTGCGACGATTCTAGAATCAAACTCCCGTTTAGCCGTTAACGCCGGGTTTTTCTGAGAACCGTTTAATTGATCCCTTAGAATAAGGTAAACATCTGTAAACAGACGAGAACTCGTGCTAAAAGAGTTCTCACAGGATTAAGGGATTTACGTGTGAGAGATATGGTCACTTCGATGGCTTCGTGGGTCAAGCAACAATCGCTGCAATGGCTCTTGGCAATTTGGGTTGGGTTGTTTTGCTGGTGTTTAGCGACGCCGCCTGCTGCCGCTTACGATAATTCTGACCTCTTGCCCGAAGAGCCCACTTTCATCATTGACCTGGCAAACTCTCTCAGTTCATTCGAAGAAGAACGGCTGAACGAACGAATTCAAACCTTCCAAGATGAAAGTGGTTGGAAGATGCGGGTGTTAACCCAATACGATCGCACTCCGGGGCGCGCCGTTAAAGAATATTGGGGGCTCGACGACCACAGCGTGTTGCTGATTGCCGACCCACGCGGCGGGAATCTCTTAAACTTTAGCGTCGGCGATGCTCTGTTTGACCTGTTACCTCGTACCTTTTGGATTGAGTTGCAAACCCGCTACGGCAACCAGTTCTTTGTCCGTGACAACGGCGAAAATGGGGCCATTTTGGAAGCCTTAGGCTCCATTGAGACGTGCTTGCGCCAAAACGGTTGTGCGGTGGTGCCTGGCCTCCCTCAGGAGCAGTGGATTTTAACTTTAGTGACCTCTATCGTGGGGGGCGTGATTGGCGGTTTTGCGGCCCATCCTCGTAAACCAGGGCAGGTAATCGCCTGGCAGTGGGTGCTCATTTTTTCTCCGCTGTGGGGCATTTTGTTCTTTGCCTTTGGGGTTGGCCCCGTAGTGACTCGCACTAGCGATTGGATTCCCCTCACGCGTAACGTGGCTGGCTTTGCGATCGGGTTTCTCGTGGCCTACTTGAGCTCCACGTTTGGCGAATCGTCTTCGCCCTCAGAAACTTAGGTAGCAGAACGCAGAATTTGGAGTGCGGAATACCCTTCGGGAAGGACCAGTCCTACGGAATTGAGAAGCGCTACGGCATGGGGGTTTCAGAGATTTGAGTCATCCTGACCTGATTGCAGATAGCTGTAGATGAGTTATCGCTAAACAACGGCGAATAGACACCGTGGCAGGGGGTTGATGGGTGATTGCTCAAAATTCATGCAAAACTAGCTGATCACGTGCAGTCACTTTTTCATCACTATGGCTCGCCCGACAAAAATTAAAGCTGGTTTGCCTCCCGGACTGATTGTGCAGGTGGGTAAAACCGTGTGGCACACAATGTGGCAGGTCATGATGTCGCGGTTGGCCCCCAGTGATAAGCAGGGCGCGTATACCCGGCCTGACAGCGAGTTTCGCGCTGGCATCAATCAGTCAGATGGTTATCTCCCAGAAGCTGGTCGTTATCGGCTGATTGTGGGGATGGGGTGTCCTTGGGCTCACCGGACGTTGGTGACAAGGGCCTTAAAGGGGTTAGAAGACGCGATTCCTCTCTGGCGAGTGTCGCCATCCCCGAATGAAGGCATCTGGTTGTTTGATAATCCGGGCTTAGAGTGGCGATCGCTCCCCGAGCTCTATCAAACCGCCCAGGTAGGATACCAGGGACGCAGTACGGTACCGGTTTTGTGGGACACTCAAACCCGCACCATCGTGAACAACGAAAGTGCTGACATCATCAAGATTCTCAATGCGGCCTTTAATGACCTCGCTACCAGGCCTGACTTGGACCTGTATCCCGCCGAGTTAAGTGACCAAATCGATCACTGGAACGATCGCATCTATTACACTATCAACAACGGCGTTTATCGCTGCGGCTTTGCCCGTTCGCAAGCAGCCTACGAATCAGCCTGTACGCTGTTGTTTGAAACGTTGGATGAGTTAGATCAACAGTTAGCTACCCAACGATTTATTTGCGGCAATCGCCTTACCCTGGCCGATGTGCGGCTTTTTACCACGCTCTTTCGATTTGATGCGGTGTATCACGGGTTGTTTAAATGCGATCGTCAGCGTTTGTGTGACTATGCCGACCTCTGGCCCTATGCCCGTGACCTGTATCAACAACCGGGCGTCGCTGACACCTGCGACCTCGATACTGTGCGTCGCGATTACTACGGCAACTTGTTTCCCCTCAATCCTGGGGGCATTATTCCCTTAGGGCCAGACCCGCAGACCTGGCAACAGCCACACCAGCGATACCTGCTGGGCTAACCCTTGAAAAACGCTACCCCGACTGCTCAGCTAACAAACGCACCATGGTTTTGCCATCGAGTTCTTGCACCTCAAACATCGCCGGGTACTTTTTGTAAAAGCTGGCCCAGCGATTGACGTTGTAAGCCGCTTTCACAATTTTGCGCTGGCTGAGATAAGCTCCAATAGATTTCACATCCGCCCAGCCCGACGCCTGACGATTTTGCTGAATCGCATCAGAAAAGACTTTTAGCGGGACGTCATGCATTGCCGTGG
>CAZLYS010000059.1:0-8916 GCA_964563415.1 uncultured Halomicronema sp. | reverse complement strand
AACCGAATTGGTCGCCTGGGCACTGGCAGCGGCCACGTTACGCTTGCCCCCATTGCTACTAAACTGTCCCAAAACCGCCGGTTTAGGCACATCATCTAAAGAAATGAATTCTGTACAGGCTTCTTGAAAGGCGATCGAGGCGGTTTTGACCCGCCCAAACCCAAATACTTTTGCTCCTGAGGCGATTAGCCTAACCACTAGTGGCGTATAGTCGCTATCGCCAGCGACGATGCCGTAAATTTCTGGGCGCATCGTTTGCAGCAAATCCATCGCGTCGATCGCCAGGGCAATATCCGTAGCATTTTTGCCCGTGACATAGTCAAACTGCTGAATGGGCACGATCGCATACTTGTGCAAAATTTTGGCCCAACCTTGCAAGTGATCCTTTTTCCAATTACCGTAGGCCCGGCGCACCCGAATGGTCCCCAACAGTTCGAGGCGATCGAACACCAGTTCGATCTTTGAAGCCGGAGCATTATCCGCATCAATCAGTAGCGAAATTCGAGGCGTCGGAGAATCCATCGCAGCAGCATTGACAATCAGCATTCCCAATGTACCTATGGATCCCGTTTGTGGGCCATTAAAAATGTTTTTCTGTTGCTTTTTCCAGAATTACGCTCGGGCTATTAAGCGCTGCGATCGTCAACATGGACCTGCTGTTGCCTGCTGGGATCATCTGCCATTTGCGGTCAGTTGCAACGCCTTTTGCTGTCAGCAAACGTCTCATTTCCTGTTGGAAAAGTAGCACCAAAAACTCATTTCATAAAAATTTCAGTCACATCACTGAGTATCATAATTTGCTCAGTCAAATGCGTTGGCTAGCAGACTGTCAGCCAACGTTTGCTTTTTATGCCCCAAACAGTTTTGCAGAGGAACGGCCTATTGATTCAGACAAAAGGCCGTCTTATCCAGCGTTTCTGGAGCAATGGTGGAAAACCATTTGCCTGAAACTGAGTTTTCACTGTCGCTGATCAAGAATTGGTTGATGAGAGTTTGCCACTCCCGATCATTCGCTGGCAGCGCGAGACCATAATATTCACAAGTTAGGGGCACTTCATCAGGAATGAGGGCAAAATCGTCGATCGCCGCCCCCTGCAAAAACAGCTCACCATAGGACAAAATACCGTCCCCTACAAAGGCGTCAATTTCACCACTGGTAGTTGCCGCGATCGCGTCCCGTCGCCCTTCGATGCCAGAAAACAGCACAATATCCGCATCGGGATAAGTCTCTTCGACAAATATCTGCGTGGTTGTATTTTCCAGCACGCCCAAGCGCATACCCGCCAAGGGGGTTGTCGGGCGAATAGTGTTTTCTTGATCAGCAGGAACCAGAAATTGAGCACTTGTGATAAAAATAGGAGTCGAGAAGACAACGCCTGTCACATCATTGCGAATGCTGTTAGGGCCACATTCCAGGTGGACGCGGCCATCACTCACCAGGTCGTAGCGATTTTCCAGAGTAGATGTGAGCTCCACCAGTTGGATATCGATGTCGATATTGAGTTCAGTCGCGACATAGTTGTTGAGGGCGATCGCCATATCGCCACAGTAACCATCCCAAGCATTTTGTTGGTTGATGAAGCCAAAGGGCACGGCATCTTTGCGGAAGGCCACCTTTAATACCCCGGTCTCGGCGATCTCATCCAAAATGCTCTGGGAACGAGGAGGAATGGCCGCTGCGATCGGTTCAGGAATAATGGGCACTGGAAGACGACGGCCATAGATCGCCTCAATTTGCTCAGGCTGGAGGTCAGTGATGATACTCAGCCCCATAGGCTGATCAGCACTCAATTGGTCGCCGTAGCTAGCAGTCAAATAGGCCAAAAACTCTTCTTGTCCCCGGAGATAAGCATTGTAAAAAGCTACGCTCAAAGCTTTGTAATAAGCGCTGCCCACATCTCGGTTAGCGCCTGCTAATAGAGCAAAAATTCCCCCCGCGCCATCTCGACCAGGCTTAGAGGAAAAGTGGGTACCAATATCCAGCATGGCGAGATATTTGGGCTCGGTTTGTAACCAGATAAACGGATGAAACTGCTCGACTACCACTGGGGCAACGATATCTTCTGAACCACCCACCATTAGTAAGGGCACGTCGATCTGGCTAAAGCCTTCGGGGCCGTACAAGGAGCCGCCTAGGGGATGACCGGTGATCACCGCCTTGATTCTGGAATCCTGTAAATCATAGTTTTGTGGCGGCAAATGTTGAGCTCGGCACTGTAGATAGAGCGAGAAATTCAGCAAAACATTATCGGCATTACACGCTTCTACCAGTCGCGCGTAGTTAATCTCTGCACCTGCGAGAGCCAGGGTATTTGTGCTGCCTAAGGAATCGCCAGTCACGCCGATGTTATCCAAATCTAGGCGGGCTGCCCAATCTGGCGATTCAGCCACAAGGTCTTCTAACTTGTCGATCAGAAATGAGATCTCTTGCGGGCGGTTGATGAACTCCACTGGGCTCAACAAAGTATTGAGGCGACCCTGGAGATATTCCTGACGATAGGCCAAGTCACTGCCCACATGGTCAGGTAACAAGACAATGAAACCATAGGAGGTAAGATGCTCGGCAATAAACGCAAAACTCTCTTTCACATCCCCAAAGCCATGGGAAATGATGACAATGGGGGCTGGGCTATTCAATCCATCGGGAATGTAGACATCGACATCAAAGTCATAGTTAACTGACAGCCCTTCTGACGTTTGGCGTAGCGCCGGATTATTGACCGTAATGGTTTCTTTTCGAAAGCTAAAGTCCCCAGGCTGTCTGAGATCGGCCAATTCGCCTAGGTTGACGTTGGGTTGGGTTGCCGCTTCTGCGGCGGCCTGGTCTCTAATGGCCCTAACCACAGCGTCGTTGTAGCTGAAATAGATGGCGAGTTGACGTCGCAGCGCGAACAAGTCTTGCAGCTCAATTTCTAACGCTGGCGTTGGAAACTCTTCCAATACATCAATCAGCGTCCAACCTTCGGCATCGGCTTTAGCGGCAGCACCAATAACCGCTGATCGCAGCGCTTTTTGACCATTAACGCCGCGATAAACCTGCAACACTTTGCCCACATTTAAGAGGATGTCACGTCCTAACGGTGAGTAAGCCAAGTTATCGGTCGCAACGACACCCAAGGGAATTTTGCGCGTGAGGCCCTGCCGCAATAATTCCAAGGTCTCATCATTGAGAAACCGAGCATAAAGCTGTAAGTCACCAGTAACTTCTCCAGTCTCAGCAAAGGTCGCAAGGGACTCAACAGAGAGGTCAAATACTAAAGGACCATCAACCAAGATGCGGATATCTTCAGCGCTGTGAGCGGCTTGAGGCACGATCGCCTCAGCGGCAACTCCAGCAGTCAGTAGGGCGATCGCCGAAAGACCCATCTGCACAATGCGACGTAGCTGTTTCATCCGTTAATGATCCTTACAAGCTCTGAATGACAACACCGCGCAATCATACTGCAAAAGTGAGATGCTCTCAGCGGCCTTTTGCGCAACTTTGAAAAACGCTATCCCGACACCCACTCACGAATGCAGCAGAGTGACGAAAGCTGGCAGTAGGCAAGGTTGCCTCCGGCGAGGACCGGATTCAGCAGTGCGGGTAGCAACTTGCTAGATTTGCAGAAGTTTACATTTTTATTTGATCGCGTTCATGACAATTCTGATTTGGTTTCGCAACGACCTTCGCCTGCATGATCATGAGCCTCTGCAGGCAGCACTCAGTGCAGGTGTTGATGTGATTCCTGTCTACTGCTTTGACCCCCGGCAATTTGGCGAAACGGCGTTTGGCTTTCCAAAAACAGGACGATTTAGAGCTCAGTTCTTGTTAGAGAGTGTGGCCGATTTGCGGCGATCGCTCCAGCAACGAGGCAGCGACCTGGTCATCCGCTGGGGAGAACCCGAAACCATGATTCCAGCCCTAGCTAGTGAAGTTAATGCCCAAGCGGTTTACTGGCATGAAGAAGCTACGTCCGAAGAGCTCGCAGTTGAAAATGTCTTGGCAGACAAACTGGCAGCCACTGGTAAGACAGTGCAAACCTATTGGGGGGCGACCCTCTATCATCTTGATGATCTGCCCTTCTCGATTCAAAAGGTGCCCGAGGTCTTCACCAAATTTCGGAAGCAAGTCGAAAAATCTAGCAGCGTCTCTAAACCATTTGGTACCCCCAAACAGTTGCCGCCCCTGCCATCCTCCATTTCGGTTGGGGACCTGCCAACCCTCGCTCAGCTTAGCGTCAAAGCATCCGCTCACGACGATCGCGCTGTGCTCAAATTCCAAGGGGGCGAAACAGCGGGTCTGGCCCGTCTGCAAGATTACATTTGGGATGCAGACTGTCTTAAGGTTTACAAGCAAACCCGCAACGGCATGTTGGGAGCCAACTATTCCTCCAAGTTTTCTGCCTGGTTGGCGCTAGGCTGTTTGTCGCCTCGCTGGATTTACCAAGCCGTTCAAGCCTATGAAAATGAGCGAGTGCGTAACGATTCCACCTACTGGCTGGTGTTTGAACTGCTCTGGCGCGACTATTTCCGGTTGATCTGTCTGAAGCATGGCGCTCGTGTTTTTTATCCTTCTGGCTTACGTGGATTGAATGTCGAGTGGCAACAAGACTGGCCACGCTTTGAGGCCTGGTGCGCCGGTCAAACCGGTTATCCCCTGGTGGATGCCAACATGCGGGAACTCGCAGCCACCGGCTTTATGTCAAATCGAGGACGGCAAAACGTCGCCAGCTTTTTGACCAAGAATCTCGGTATCAACTGGCGCATGGGCGCTGAGTGGTTTGAGTCTTTGTTGGTGGATTACGATGTCTGCAGCAACTGGGGCAACTGGAACTATACCGCTGGGGTGGGAAATGATGCCCGGGGCTTCCGGTATTTCAACATTCCTAAGCAAGCCAAGGATTACGACCCCAAAGGTGAGTACGTCAAACATTGGCTACCGGAGCTACAAGAACTGCCAGCAGCAAAAGTGCATTCTCCCTGGCAGTTATCTGATGTTGAGCAAAAGCGATTTGGCGTGCGCTTGGGTGTCGACTATCCTCACCCGATTGTCGATTTGCAAAAATCAGTAAGGACGAACGAACGGATTTACAATGCTGCGCTGGACCGTGAGCAATCGACAAGTTTGAATCGGTCATAGAGAGTGGTTTCATCGGCGATGGGTGATCGCGCCAACCTCTCTCACCATGTAGGATATAACCGTGTGGCTGGAAAAAATTAGGAGAACATCGTTAATGTTTTTGGATGAACTGTCCCCCTTTCTTCAAGAGCTTGCTCGTCAGCCAGTGGCTTTTGTCGGCGGCTTTGTCTCGGGTGTGCTGCGCCTCGACCTTACTGAAGACCCCGTCAAGTCATGGTTGAACAATCAGGATGTGACAGTTACCGATGAGGATGACTCGTCCAACAACGGCAGCAACAGCGGCCCTCAAAAAATCTCGATTGACTAGCCAGGTGGCTCCCCCCTTTTGATGGTGAGGCTCATTGGTGATGAATCTCAAGCACTCTAGGGGCCATCACCAGTGAGCTGCTGCATCGTTACGGCTAGGGCACAAAAACCTTGAGCCGACGGGAGTGCATGCGGACGTGAGGCTAAGTCATGAAGGCTTTAGGAATGAAGTAATGACGTGTCCTAAGGCGCCTAGGCAGAAGTGATTAAAGCATGCTCCATCCACTTCCTTACAACCATTAATGGTTTTCTACCTGCCGATTCTTCAGGCTGCGATACTGAATTCACTGATCCAGCTCATGACTCGATAACGACAAGAACCAGGGGTCAAGATTAACTCTACGCTGGTGTTTGCCCACTGCTGAAGCGCCCGCCGGTAATCGGCGATCGCGCAGTTCCAATCCCCCCTCAGGTGATAAGTTCGCCCTCGCTCAGCGTAGGCCTCGCTAGTAAGCTGATTAAACAGCAAAGCGTCATCTAAGCTTTCTAGAGCGGCGTCATAGCACCCCAGCTCACGCAGCGTAACGCCTCGATTAATGCGAGCACGCACGTGAAATGGGTTCAGGTCGATGGTGCGATCGTAATCGGCCAGAGCATTTTCCAGATCACCAATAGCTGCATAGTAGTTAGCGCGATTATTGTAGGCAGCTGGCAACTCGGGGTTGAGCTCAAGCGCATGGTCAAAATCTTGGATGGCTTGATGCAGCTGGCCATTCCATAAATGCACTAACCCGCGATTATTGAAATCTTCTGCTTGAGCACCCTTCCGCACTGTTAACGTATTAAGGATAGCGATCGCTTGTGGATAGTCTCCTTGCTGCATCGCCTGCTGTACACGATGACGCATTTCTCGTGCCGACTCTGGCAAGCTTTGGGGTGAGACACGGGGAGCCACAACTACTGAGTCTGCAACCATGTAAGGCGATTGACTAGCAGCATTACGACTGGTGACGCTATCAGGACGGTAGACACGCTTCGACATAGTCACTTCCTCCAATGGGCAAGGGGGATCAGAGATACAGACGCTAGCGATCGGTTAACAACTCTCCAAACAATTAGATCCAAACAATTAGATTTAATGTTGTTTGACCTTTGAGAAATCAAAACAGTTGATTCCAGCGCTCTTGGTTGGATATTTACACCCAGCTCTAGAGAAACCAACCGAGTAAACCCTGAGGAGAAATGCACTACCCCTGAATCTGTAAATATTTGCAGCTAATTTTCTAGGTAGAAACCCGCAAGATTCATCTGACCTTCATAAAAGGTGGAAAAAAGTCAGACAATCTTGATATTGCGATCCATCATTTTTCCGTGGGATTGGGACTGTCACTTTAAGACATTAGTCCTAGCTATTTCAGTTTGTTACGCCTGATAGCTCCCAAAAATCGCTGATGTTTGGCTAAGCATGGCCACCTTAATCAACCTTTCGTACATCAAAAAAGCATCCTTCTCAACAGTTTCTCCAGGTTGGTGCGTCAAGGTGAAAGTTCTAACCAGACGCTATCTCCATGCGCGCTGTTCTGTTCTGTTAGTGGTCAGTCTGCCGTTCTGCTGAGATATTTAGGGTTGAGACGGTTTGAGTGATCTTTTTTCTCTCGAAAAGACTTTCCCAACTTAAACGTGGCAGGATAAACAATTAAGTCGCTGACCATAGCCTACTGTCCTGATGATGAAACGTCCTCTCAACCAACTGTTAGGCCTTGTTGTCAGCCTTGTTAGCGTTTCTGTGACTCCTGCTATGGCCCAAGCCACCTGGCAACAACCCCCTGAGCCAATCGCGTCCATGTTAGATACTCCCTGGTATCCTGGCGTGAGTATTTCACCCAATCATCAATGGCTAGTGCGGTTACATCGCCCCTCCTTAACACCCCTGGCTGAGCTAGCCCAGCCTCGCTTGCAACTTGCTGGTCTACAGATTAATCCAGCCCTGAGGGCTCCGGCTCGGGCCTACGCCTTTGTTGGCTTAACCATCCAAAATATGCAAACGGGTGAACAGACCAGCGTTGCGTTACCTGAATCAGAAGGCATTCGCAACTTACGGTGGTCACCTACTGGCAATTTGCTAGCGTTTACCCTGGACCAACCAGCCGGTGTCGAGCTGTGGCTAACGGATCTAAGGACAGGGCAAGTGCGGCAGTTGACTGGCCCCACTCTCAACAATACCTATGGCGCACCTTGCCGCTGGATTTCGGATGAAGCAGGACTGTTGTGCAAAATGGTGCCACCGGAATTCGACGAACCACCTACCCCCAATTCTGTGCCGACAGGTCCTCGCATTGAGCAAAATCTAGGTCGTACGGCTCCGGTGCGAACCTACACCAATTTGTTAGAGTCGCCAGCAGATGAGGCTCTGTTTGAGCACTATCTCACCTCAGTACTGGTACGGGTTAGTTTGCAGGGCGATCGCACAGTCATCACATCGCCACAATTGATTGCCTCAATGGCCCCCTCCCCTGATGGGCAATGGATTTTGCTGCACACCCTGCAGCAGCCGTTTTCTTATCAAGTGCCGGCCCGCTTATTTCCCAAACGTATTAGCGTGCTCGACAACAATGGCCAAGAAGTTTACCGAGTCGATGATTTACCCCTGGCCGACGATATTCCCGTCACGTTTGATTCTGTCAGAACGGGGCGGCGCACCACAGGGTGGCGCAGCGATCGCCCTGCGACTCTCTACTGGGTTGAAGCTTTAGACGGTGGCGATGCCAGCCAAGCAGTGGAACAACGGGATGCCGTGTTTCAACTCGCTGCCCCCTTTCAGAGTGAGCCTCAACCTTTGTGGCAAACGACCCTGCGCTACAACGACATCTTGTGGGGTAACGACACCCTGGCTTTAGGCATTGAAGCCTGGTACGACACGCGGCGGGTACGGGTTTGGCAGCTTAATCCGGGGGCTCCCGAGCAACCCCCCATCCTCCTCGAGGATCGCGATTATCAAGATCGCTATAACGATCCAGGGCAACCGGTAACGACCCCTGGCCCCTATCATCGCCGAGTGTTGATGTTGGCACCTGATAATCAGAGTCTCTATCTCCGGGGACGCGGGGCCTCACCCGAAGGGGTCTATCCATTTTTAGATCGTTGGCAACTCACCACGCAGGAAAAAACGCGCCTGTGGCAAGCTGCCGACCCCTATTACGAAACGGTAGCCGCGCTGCTGAATGACGAGGGCACCCAACTCATTACCCATCGCGAATCGACGGCAGAAACGCCTAACTACTGGCGACAAGACTTAGCCACAGGACAGCAGACGGTCTTAACAGATTTTGCCGACCCTCGTCCTTGGTATCGTGACTTAACCCCTCAAGTCATTCGTTACGAGCGAGCTGATGGGGTATTGCTGTCAGCTACGCTCTATTTGCCGCCTGGGCATGAACCCACCAGAGATGGACCATTGCCCACGCTGCTTTGGGCATATCCCCAAGAGTTTAAGAGTCGGGATGCGGCCTCTCAGGTCACCACGGCAGAAAACGCCTTTCGCCGTCCCTATG
>CAZLYS010000058.1:0-11509 GCA_964563415.1 uncultured Halomicronema sp. | reverse complement strand
GGGAGAAATCCGTGCTGACGCTTCGCCAGAACAAACGGAGTTGCGCTTAGCGGGTCAGCTTCTGCGTTACGGCATTGATTTTCTGATTATTGACGCCAAAGAAGGCATCACCGACCTATCGAAAGCGATCGCGCTCCACGCTCGGACGATGGAGATCTACGACCAAATTGGCCTAGCAGATCGAATCGTCGACCAAGGCCATATTCTGCATAAAGTCACATTTATCAACGATGGTAAAGTCGCTGCCTCACCCGATTTTTCCAAGATTGGCGATAGCAAATTCAGCCCGTTTGCCTACTTCATGATCCATCCTCAGAGCGAAACCGAACAACTACTCTATGACTATCTCTGGGCACATCATCAGGAGGTGCAATGGCAAACTGAACTGCAACATTTTTCTCAAGATGACCACGGCGTGCAGGCAGAAGTCAAATCCGCCAACGGAGAAACGCAGATCATTGAAGCCAATTATTTAGTGGGTTGTGATGGCGCTAGCAGTACGGTTCGCAAACAGTTAGACCTGAAATTTGAAGGTTCGACCTACCCCCGTCTGTTCTATGTCGTTGATGTGGAGATGGATATTGAGTCCGATACCGAGTCGTTGCTGGCTGCCTTAGGCAAGGATTCATATCTGTTGATGCTGCCGCTGCCGGGTGAAAAGCATTGGCGCTTTACGGGCAATATGCCCGAATATGATATTCCGGATAAAGGCCAGGATGCCGATAAATTAATCCCATTTCCGCAAATTGAAGAACGGTTGAAACGACTCATGAATCGTCCACTGACAATTCATAAAGTCAACTGGCAGTCTCAATATAAGGTGCATACGCGCCATGTCGAACGGTTTGGTGAAGGTCGTTGCTTTCTCGCTGGCGATGCCGCTCATGTACACACTCCAGCCGGTGGGCAGGGCATGAATACAGGTATTCAAGATGCGTACAATTTGGCCTGGAAACTAAATTTGGTCATGAAAGAGCGAGCCAGTGCTAGTCTCCTAGACACCTATAGCGAAGAGCGGCTTGCGAATGCGAAACGCTTGGTCAAGTCAACCGATCAAATGTTCGATGTGCTGACGGCGCAATCGTGGTATACAGAACTCTTACGAAATTATCTGTTGCCTGGCTTTGCTCAGTTGATGACCCGATTTGACCCGATTAAGGAGATCACATTCCCGTTCTTATCACAGATTGGTATTAACTACCGCGATCAGTCACTAAGCCAGCATCAAAGCGACGGGGCCTTTAAGGTTAAAGACGGCGATCGCATGCCCTATTTTTTGGTCGATGGTGTGAATGTTTACGATAAGCTCCGTGCCCCCAAGTTTCACTTGCTCGTGTTCTCAAATGGGGAACACAGCTATGAAGATTTGGAACTAGAACTCGGAGAAGAATACGGCAATTTGATTGACTTCGACCTCATTTCGCTTTATCCACGGGTTGTCGAGATCTTTGGCACTAACCAATCTTTCAAGGTATTGCTGAGGCCCGATAACTACATTGGATTCCTCTCAACAGACTTCACTTTGACTGATGTCAGAGCATACTTTGACCGATTGATCGCAAAAACCAGCTAACATTCTGCTTACTCTAAAGACCGTATCAAGCCGTCGATCGCGATCGCTCGGGTCCTAGTTCGTCGTCACCATTGTGCTAGTCACCCGCGACAATCACATCCTCAATATTGTCGATCGCATTGTCTACATGGAAGATAGGTGACTCTCCAAACCTCCAGAAATGGCCACTGCTGACCGCTAGCGGCTAAGTAGTCAGTGAAGCGCAACCCGCATCGAGCCGCCAGCCTAGTTGGCCGCGATCGCTCACAAAGCGACCAGCGCCCCCCCTGGGCTGCTTCAGCAGGTAAGCGGCTTTAAGCACATGAGGTCAGCCTGGTTTTGTCCGGCTAGGCGGCACGTTTGTTTTTTCTCCTAATTCACAATTTAGACCACACATTGGGTGTTGCTATGGCGATTAGAATTTGGACCAACCGTAGAGTGAAGTATTTGGCGGTGCTATTAGCAGCCGTGCTGATGCAATGGCTGCTTGTGTTGCCAGGTTTTAGTAGCGAGCGCCTCTTTATCAGCCTGGGGCCAGTCGAGTATGCCATCAACGTTGCTGATCTAGAGACATTTGCCCGCACTGGAGAACTCCGCAATGAACTGAGAAGTTTGGGGCAGTTTCTCTCTGCTGAACAGCTAGATCAACTGCGCAACGGGCTCACCATGAGTGCCGATATTGATGTGCTGACAGTGTCTCAGTTTTTTTACTCGGCGCAGGGCGAGGCCACGCTAGAACTCTTGGGAGAACTTATCCAAACGGCTGGGCGACAAAATGGGGCACAAGCAATTCGCGCGGCTTTGATTTTGGCAGCAGCAGACGGTGAGGGGCAATTCAACGCCCTCAACATTCTCAATCATTTCCCGACGGAGGGGGCGCGGGTAGATTTACTGCGCCTCGCCACGGTGGCAAGAGCGGCACTCACCGAATTAAACGAGACCCAGGTGGCGTTGAGCCAAATTCAGCAGCAGGCGGCGAGCGAACTGACCTCATCAGACAGTGGCGCGACGGCGTCAGCGGTGAGGCTAACTGCCCCTGGACCGAACCGCTGGGAGATGAAGTCGCTCAATCAGCTGACACTAGCGACTGATCTCTATCTGCCCGACGGGCAAAATGCGCCCTTGGTTGTCATTTCCCACGGGTTGGGGGGCGATCGCGCCACCTTTGCCTATTTGGCTGAACATTTAGCTTCCTATGGGTTAGCCGTGGCCGTGGTCGAACATCCCGGCAGCAGTGCCGCTCAGCTAGAGGCGCTACTCACGGGCCACACCGATGACGTCATTGCGCCTGAAGAAATGGTACGCCGCGCGACCGCGATTCAGACCCTCTTAGATGAACTAGAAATCGCGGCGCAGGATCCGGCCATTGGCGATCGCGTCAATCTACAGCAGGTCGGTGTTTTAGGACAGTCTCTGGGAGGCTACACGACATTGGCCCTAGCAGGCGCAACCATCCAAAGCACCTCTTTAGCACCAGCCTGTCCGCTACAAGCACAAGCGTCTACTTTCGGACCTCTCAATCTATCTATGCTGCTGCAATGCTCAGTACTGGACTTGCCAGAGCCGCTGCCCCCGCTAGCCGATCAGCGAGTACAGGCCGCGATCGCCATCAATCCGTTTGCCAGTGTAGTGTTTGGTCCAGTGGGCATGGCCGATATCGCCGTGCCGACGATGGTGGTCTCCAGCAGTGCCGATACCGTGACACCCATGCTAGCGGAGCAGATTCAACCCTTTACCTGGCTAGAAGTCGCTGAACGCTATCTCTTACTCATCGAAAATGGCACCCACTTCTCGACTATCTATGAACCGCCTACCAGTGAAGACACCACATCTTTGGCGTTGCCCCCAGCACTGATTGGTCCATCTCCCGAGACTGCAAAGCGTTACATCAAGGCCATCAGCGTCGCCTTCTTCAAGACTTATTTGACGGAGGAAGACGCCTATCGCCAATATTTGAATCAAGCGGCTGTGCAGACGCTTAGCGACCCGGCTCTGCCACTTTCCTTAGTCCAGGATTTTCTGCTTGAGGAAGCATCAACTACCCAAGATTGAGAATTTTTGGCCGCGCTTCCCCACCCCTCTTCAAAAGACCCTCAAGGGGTTTGTCAACTTGTGGACTGCTGTCGATAATGCCTTTAGAGAATCGTCTTGACCATCCTTTCGTGGGCAATTGGCAAAAGTTTTCTGGCTTATCTGAGTGAAGCCGCGATCGCAAAATCAAGATTCAAATTTTTAGCAGCCAAAGGAAGCGCAATCACCACAAGAGCGATCGCTTCATCTGACATAAAGAAGCCAGATATTTTATTGCTACTGATTCACATAAATTACTTGATTTATTTTTTGGGTGGAAACTCGGAAATAAAAGTCAGGTAGTTTCTTTCTACTGCAGCATTCGTCAAAGCAGGGAGCGATCGCCGATCAGGTGACAGGATACTGCTGCCGGTCTCAATCCACTAAAGATAAAGCAAATTGTAGAAGTCCCAGTGCGATCAGCATCGTGGGGCATGGCGCGAATAGTCCATCCTTCTTACAGAAAGAAATTTAATAAGCCATGCCATGGTTAAACTGCTTTCGATGAATAACCTACCGACAGTGCTTTGACAGTTATTAAGTTCCTATTCAGGAGAGCATAATGACATTGAATAGACGAGAAATTCTGCAACTAGGGTTATTTGGCAGTGGTGCATTCCTCGCGCCTTTTGTGCCACAAAAGCCTGCCACAGCAGCTCCCTTTAGTCCCCAGATTCCTCGTTTTGAAGTGCCTTTGCCGATTCCTCCAGAATTGCCTCCCGCCTATTCCGACGAGACGACTGATTATTACGAAATCACAATTCAGAAAGCTCGCGTCGAAATTCTCCCTGGCACCACGACTGAAATCTGGGGCTACAACGGATGTTTTCCTGGCCCCACCATTCGTCAGCACGGCGGCAACCCCAATACCGAAGGGCGACAGTCGGTAGTTCGCTTTATCAATGAACTGGGTAAAGATGAGCACGATTGCGACATTAATGCCGTGGTTCACTTGCACGGCATGGCTTCGTTGCCTCAGTACGACGGCTTTGCCACCGACTTTGTCCCTCCTGGTCACTTTAAGGACTACATCTATCCCAACGATCGCGCCGCGACCATTTGGTATCACGACCATGCCATTGATCAAACCGCCCGCAATGTCTACCGGGGGCTAGCAGGCATGTATATCGTGGAGGATGACTTTGAACGAAATCTGCCGCTGCCCAAGGGTCAGTACGACGTGCCGCTGCTGATTCGGGATGCGTTCTTTGAGCAAACCGGCACCGAGGCTAAACTCATCTTTGACGATCGCGATCGCCGCAGCACCTACGGGGATGTCGCCCTCGTGAATGGTGTCCCTTGGCCACGAATGGAGGTAGCGAATCGTAAGTACCGTTTCCGCTTACTCAATACTTCCCCCTCGCGAGGATTTCAGTTGGCCTTGAGTCGCGACCTCAACCGGCTGACCCTAGGAGAAAAAATAGTCGTGATTGCCAGTGATGGGGGATTACTCGAAACCCCAGTTGAACTCAGCACTCCCTATCAAAAGCTCAAGCTGGGAATGGCGGAGCGCTACGAAATTATTATTGACTTCAGCCAATATGAGGTAGGAGAGTCAGTTTACCTGAAAAATATTGGCTTTTCTGGAAGCATTGACAGCGATACTCGCATCCATACCTTGATGCGTTTCGACGTAGTAAGAGACGAACCTGACGATAGTGTCATTCCGGCGACACTCAGAGAAGTGAAGCGATTGTCAGTCGCTGATGTGGACAGAGTCCGCACGTTTAGATTTGAACGAAGTTTTGACCAATGGCTGATTAACGGTAGGGGTTGGGATGAAAATCGAGTCGATGCCAATCCGGGGCTGGGAGACATTGAAATTTGGGAATTCGTCAACCCTGGTAGCGGTTGGTTCCACCCAATCCATGTCCATCTCATTGACATGCAAATGCTTGATCGCAATGGTATGCCCGTCCGGCCCTATGAGCAAGGCTGGAAGGATGTTTTCCATCTAGGAGAATTTGAAAAAGTCCGTGTGATTGGAGAATTTGGCCCCCGCAATCCAGAGTTCACCAAGCGCTTTATTCATGGCAAGTTCATGATGCACTGCCACAATTTAGTCCATGAAGATCACGCGATGATGACGGTATTTGAGGTCGGCGACGACGGCGATAGCCCCAAGAGCGCACCTGCTCAACCGGTGGCTGAAATGAAATCTTTTGAGGCAACTTATCCAACTCCACCCAATGTTTACGATATGGCCGCGATCGAAGAGTTTGATGAGGAGCTTTATGGCAAGGGACGGTAATTAGCATTGCACATCTGTCCTCCCCAACGACCAGTTGGTGCGATCCAGTCTCAACGTCCACAGTTCAGGAATTTCACTCCACTTCACCACCAGGCATTGCTGATTTTTGGGATGAATTGAATCACTGGCTAGAAGAATAATATGGGCTGACTCCCCGTCGAGAAAGGAGAGCGGGCATCTTGCCCGCGGCCTCAAATGCCGGATTCATACTTCGATTCAGCAATGCCCACCACCACCCGAGCAATCTCATCGCTGTTCACGACAAAATCCCGGAAGCAGCGTTGCAAACGCTTGTAATTAGTGGGGCGCTTAGCCCGATTAGCAAAGACCGAGGCCAGTTTATCCAAATTGACTGTTTCCATTGGGAACAGCGCTACCCGGAAGAACGCGAGGACGCTCAGTCGGACACCATGCCAATGGAGAGGGAAGGAACAATGCGGAAGTTTTAGTTGCTTAGGGTTTATTTTGTCATCCCCGTTATTGAGCTACTCGATGCAGTCTGAACCAGTTTTGGCGAGATCGCACGACAAGTCCTAACCAGAGGCAGTGTCCCTAACGACCGATCGCGAGTGCGTAAAGAATGTCCTTGTCTGTACCTAAAAACGCTTGGGTTTCCTCATCGTAATAAGCGCCAATCCCTGTGCAGGCAACATCGTAATAGGTACTGGCCAAATAGAGCCGCTGCCCCAGCACCCCAGCTATCTGCATCGCCATTTGATAGTTGTGTGGATGGGCGGCCAAAAAGAAGGTGACGGCTCCGTCTCCAGCAATGCGCTGATCGACACAGAGGTAAGCCGTTTTGGTGGAAAAGTCACCAGCTTGCAGCCGTTCCTCACCGTGATAAATGCCAGGAGCCAGACCCGTCACTCGGTGCACCACGGCATAGAGTTCGATCGCTTCTTGATTTTGGGTCGCAATGGGTTGAGTAACAGCGGACAAGATAGCCCGATATTCCGCTAGCGAAATCGCCACCTTGCGAAAACAGCGGGCAGATCGTCGTTGATAAATCGCCTCTAAAAACTTGGAGCGATCGTAGGACCATTCCGGAGTGCGGAGTGGTCGATGGGGACTGGCAGGTTCCAGAGTGGTCTGATAGCCCTGCTCCATAAACGGACTGGGGATGAAATAGTCGGTGCCGCACACAAAGGGGATCGGCAACCGAAATTCGCGGCGTGGACGGGGAAGGGTATGGCCTGCGATCGCGGCCCCCAGCGCCCATTCCTGATTGGCAAATCCCATCGTTTGATTGAGCTGGGCTTTGTCAAAGTCAAACACGAGTTGGAGTGGATGGTTAAAGGCATAAGCCGCTGCTTCGATCGCGCCCAAATGATGCCCCCCATCCAGAAAGCCATAGCGCAGACTGCGATCCTCATATTTCCAACTAGAGCGGAAGTACACACAGCTCACCAGGAAAATGAGCCCCTCGACGGTGTAGCCGGGGCAAAGATAAGCCTCTAGACCATCGTCGATCAGTTCGTAAATCAGCGTGAGCTGGTCATGAGCCACTTCGTAGTGATACAAACCGTTGATGATGCCTTCAACACCGCGAATCTGCACATAGAGTTCGGTGGGATACAGTCCCCCCGCCGAGGGAATAACTCGCAGTTGCGCTGTGTAGTGGCGATATTGCCTTTCTAAGGTGATGGCGCTGGTGGCTTTGATCAAGTCGTGGGTGGGATGCCCCGCTTCTAGCGGATAGCGCCGATAAAACTGGGGATAGGCTTTGTATACTGAGGGCTGCGTCGAGGCATCCACATAGTTGGGATTAATTTTGACGGACTCATAGGAATGGTTGGTTTGTTCATGAACCGTCAACCGCTTGAGCTTACTTTGCAGCATGCTTCAACACTCTCCAGACTGCTTGAGTGCTGGCAAAGTCAAGGGCAGTAAAATCGTCCAAATTGCGCAGAGTCGCATTCGCGCCGTGGTTCAACAGCCGCTGCAAAACCTCGACCTTACCGGCAGAGGCCGTGTACATCAGGGCTGTCGCGCCATTGTCGTTTTGATTGTCGATGTCGATATCTGCTGCCACCAACAGATCAATCGCGTCGTAAAAATTGCCAAAACAGGCAAACCAGAGGGCGTTATTGCCATCATGATTGCGCCAGTTAATGTCTACCCCCACTGCGAGCAACTCCTGCATCCAGTCTAGGTAACCGGCGCGGGTGAGCTTCATCAGGGCCGAATCCCCATTCTCCCCCGGCTGGTTGAGATTTTCGGGAGAGTAGCCGTTGTCCTGTAGCCAAGTGACCAAAGTCGGGCTCAAGGTTTGCTGGGTCAGAGTCATCGCGTTAAAGTCTCCGGAATCGTGGGTGAAAGGGCTTGGTTGATGGCGGCAGTGGCGGCGCTCAGGGATAACTGAGGCTTTGACCAGGCGATCGTCCAAGTATTATTGCTGCCAAGGATTTCGAGATCACTGTGGATCGGGGGTTTGCCCAATACATCCATCAGTTGCCGCGCCAAAATACAGTGGCTGGTGACATTCGTGATCACCGCGATCGTGAGCAAATCATCTGAATCCGCGATCGCTTCCTGAAAAATCGTTTTAATTTGCATGACAGTCTCTGTCAAAGGGGCGTGAGTCAATTCATCAGGCGTTGTCGAAATTTGTTTTTGAGATTGCGATTTCGACCCGGCGTTTAGAACTGATGCTGCTCTTCAAGTCTCAATAGAGCTAGCGATTAAAACCCAACACACTTTCCAGAGAACTCTCGGAAATTTCCATTGTCATCTTAGGGCAAAGGCGATGAAGTGGCATCCTCACAAATCAAAACATCAGTTGTTGCCCACCCTTCAAGGGTTTGTAGCGAACAATTTCAGTCAAATTTCTGTTCTCAGATATACGAGATTTGAAAATAGAATCTTCCATCTTGAAGACATTTTAAGAGTCGTCTAAAAGCGTGTTTTTATTTATGCTTTCATGGATTTAACTTTTTTGAACTAGTGGATATTAAGAGACCTTGCATAAGGCCGATTTTGAAGTGATTCATACAGAATGCTCATTCACAATCTTCCCTAATAGTGCAGTCGGTATTGTTCTCCTGGGGAATTTTGGTCATGCAGATCGTTGGATTACTTAGTAAGTTTGACCAGTGCGTTTTGAATATGGCTCTCATTCATCTCTGTAATACCGAGAGCCATGTGGGCCAAGAGATGCGCCGTCAATACAATGCCTGGAAGCAAGACGGTGACGACCCGGTGCATAACCCCTGGCTCGATATTCATCAGTTCACCCTCTATATCCCTCATCCCGATCAAGATTATGAAGGCATCACCCTCGCTGACGGGCTTACCGAGGGGTATAACGTTGAGGTCGAACCGGTCAAAGATTCCAGCAGCCTGATTTACGACATTCCCCAGGGGGGCCACTTTGTGGCGGTGATGAAACAAAAGCAGGTGGATGGTGAGTTTGCGATCGCGGCCACCGGCATCTTTGTCCGCTCTTTGGCAGCACTAAGCCTGGATGTCGTTGTGGATATCACTCAGGGCGAAACGCAGCCCGTTGTGGTCAAGCACCCGATCATTCGCGATTATCCCCAAGATTGGGAAACGAAACTTCGGCTATTTTTGCAGAAGGAACTCAGTGACGAAGCCCTCCCGCGTCTGGTGGGATATGTCGATCGCAGCTTGAATCGTGACTACCGCTCGCCTCGATGGTATGAGGTCTATCAAACCGGTGATGGATTCCTGTTGTAAAACAGAAGACTAAAGCTGACAGTACCGTCAAGATTGAGGCTGCAGCCCTAAGAGAGGCTTGATGAAAATAGCTTGCTCAACCTTAAACCTGGTGCAGCCTGTCCCGTTGTTGGTTAAGGTTATCGCTGATGGCATTTCTACGCTCATCGGATGATTCGCGATGACTAATGCTAGCCCTGCCTGCGTGCGGAAGGCCGCAATAGCCCTCTCACTTTTCGCGCAATTTTTATGAGTTGAAGAATCAAAAAGTACAGGATATCGCCACTCGAATGACAGGCTAAAGCAGAGCCATTGAAAGGGGGCACTACACATTCAGCTGATTTTTTTGTCTACAAGTCTAGGCTGCAGTATCAATTACCTCTATAAGCTTTTATAAATCGGTATCATCGCGATCACATTAAATTAGATGAGCCACAGGCTATTTTTCTTCGCCGCGAAAATAGCCTGTGGCTTGATGATGTTAGCTCCTTAACTTACTCTCCTTTAAGTTGTGTTCAGAATTTTTTGATATCGCTCTTTTTTTCGGCTGATGGGTACTTTAGGATGTACCCAAAGATCCGCGGGCCAACCAGTAGCCTCAAGCCCCAGTATTGCCCCGGCTCTCTGAATCCTCATTCGATCGATTTTCCGGCTCTTAGAATGAAAACTAAACGATCCAAAGCGTTTCCTCTGCAGGCCTTGCTAGTGTTTCCGTTCCTCCTCCAGATTTTTGGGACGGTTGGTTTAGTCGGGTATCTATCTTTCAAAAATGGCCAGAGAGCGGTCAATGATTTAGCGGATCAATTAATGGATCGCACCAGTGAGGTTGTAAGCCAGCACCTCCATTCCTATTTATCCATCCCGCAAGCACTAAGCCAGATCAACGCTGATGCCATTCAACGAGGCATTCTAGATGTAGAAGACCAGGAATTGATGGGGCAGTATTTCTGGGATCAGATGCAGGTATACGATCTCACGTTTGTGGGTGTCGGACTCGTTAACGGAGAAGGACTAGGGGCCATTCGCTACGAAGAACAGGCCGACATCACTATTGATGATTGGGATTCTAATGAGCCACTGAGTGCCAGAACCTTTGCCACCAATGACAAGGGCGATCGCACGGGTCTGATCGGAACTTACGATTACAATCACTTTACAGAGAGCTGGTATACGGCTCCACTCGAGGCGCAAGCAGCGACCTGGGCCGACGTCTACGTCTGGAATTCACCCTATGGTCCCTATCTGGCGGCCTCTGCCGGGCAACCCATTTATGATGGCGAAAATCGTCTGCTCGGGGTAGTCGATGCCGATATTCACCTGCTGAAGCTCAGTAGCTTTCTAGAGAATCTGGATGTTACGCGGGGGGGAACTGTCTTCATTGTGGAGCGTGACGGCAACCTGATCGCCAACTCTGGTGCTGAAACCCCCTTCGCTCAGGTGGATGACGAACTCGAACGGTTACCAGCGATCGCGAGTCCTGACCCAAAGATTCGAGGCTTGGCAGAAAAACTGCAGGTGAATGACGGTTTTCAGACGATTAGCGAAGAAACCGACTTTCGGTTTGAGCTAGAGGGTGAGCCCTATTATGTGAGTGTCATGCCCTGGCAAGATGACTATGGTCTCGACTGGCTGGTGGTCATGAGTGTGCCTCAAAACGCTTTCATGGCTCAAATCAATGTCAATACCCGCACGACGATCTTGCTCTGTTTAGCTGCTTTAGCCGTGGCCTCTGGCCTCGGTCTGCTCACTGCCCGCTGGATTACCCGTTCGCTTTTACGTTTAAATCGGGCCAGTGAAGCCATTGCCGCTGGTGATTTAAGTCAGCAGGTAGAAGTTGGCCCGATTCAAGAACTCAATAACCTATCTAATTCTTTCAACCATATGGCGGGGCAACTGCGTGACTCTTTTGCCGCCCTTGAAGAAAGTAAACAAGACCTAGAAATTCGCGTCGAAGACAGGAC
>CAZLYS010000057.1:0-11525 GCA_964563415.1 uncultured Halomicronema sp. | reverse complement strand
ATTCCACAATCAGGTGTTGATGCTCTTACGCTGCTATGGATTTGATAGCTAGCTCCTAGGGGAGTTATGCGCGGTTAGGATAGCGCCGTAGCAGTGAGAAGAAGCGGTTGTAGTCAAAGGAGCGTGGATCTTGCCGACTGCCTGATCGATCAACAGCCTTGTGGGTTGTAATGCGATTGTCAGGAATGCTGCTTTGAGCTAACAGCCAAGCTAATGATTCGTACTGGGCTTGGGTATAGCCGCTATGGCTAGAACCATTTCCGCGACCATCGCTCGGCGTTTCGAGAGAGACGTGGTAAGCAAAATTATTAACCGATGAGGGAAATGCCGGGTTCGTCGTCACGCTTTCTGGGCCGTTGGGGCCGTTAAAAACGGAATTGCCCGCTCCATAGGCCCGTTTCTCTGGCGGCACGATGTAGTAGATGGTGCCGTCGCGGCCAATCAGGGTGTGGTAGCTGACCTGATCATTGTCATTAGGATGATACGTCTGAAATAGATTGAGCGCGCTTTGGGCAGACCCAACGGTCTCATGCATAACGGCGATAAAGGGGTTGCTGATGGGCTGACCATAGGCGTCAGTGCTGTAGCGATCGCCGTAATTGGATGGATCGGCAAGCTGAATGACCTGTCGAGGTTGATAGCTGGGAGCTGTTTGCGCTAACACCGCTTCAGTGGGCATGAAATCGAGTGGACTATTGGGATTGGTCAGAGTGGTTGGCACCATCCCGACGACTGCTGACTCAGCCAAAGTGGGTAACCCAGTGACCGTTTCAACCGCTTGGAGATGAGGCGATCGCGGAAACAACAACAGCAGTGTCAGGCTTACCAAAATGGCACTTAGGCCCTGCCACCAGAATTTTTGGCCGCGTCTCAGCATGACGATTCACTCCCCAGTTATGGCTGTTAGTTAATTTTTGTGGTTACGCACAAGCTTGCTGTTAATTTTGCCTAAGACTCCGCTTGTGATCGCACTTTTTACAATAATTTTTCTGCACAAACTTACCAAGATGACCAGCGATCGAGGGCGCGCTTGCCCCCCCATCGAGCCACAATTTCATCATCGTAGTTGTCGGCTAATTTGACGACCGTCGTCACTGAGTATTTGAGTTCGATTTGGTCGCAGGTCGACCCAACCAAACTATGTTCAAACACAATATCGTTTTCAGAATCCAGCGCAAAGCGCCCAAAGCGAATACCGTTATTTTCCCTGAGTAGATAGTAAGAGAGCTCTTGTGTGACATTGATGTCAGTAACGACATAAGAGCGAGTCGTGATCAAGGCGTCGTTTTCTTCCCAGGGAATAACGCGGGTAGAGGCCACCGCAGAGCCAAAATTAATCACAAACAAGGGTTCATCATCAAAGAGTACGACGCTGCCCCCAAATAAGTGGTGCATCCAGGGTTCAATGCGCTTGTAACAGGCCTCTTGAGCGGTTGTCTGAAATTCCATGACACCAGATAAATCGATCTTAAAGTACTATTTTTGCACTAATGGGGCGTCCTGATAGACGGTTAACCGCCGTTAAGGAGCTTTTGTCTCACAGTATCTTGGAGAAGCCCCTGACTTGCCTGTTTGGACTGCCCTGAAATGCCCAGTGACGAACTGTCAGCTAATTTAGCCGATGAGCTTGACGAAGTCATTTTAGAGTTTGAAGATCTGCAATCAGAACTAACTTATGACCAAGCTAAAGGTGCCCTCCAGGCGATTTTAGGGCGGCTACAACTCACGCCTCGCGAAGCTGCGGGGTTAGACCAGGAGGTCCAAACCCTAAGCAATCTCATGCAGAAGCTCGATCAGGCCATTGTGCAGATCGCAGTTTTTGGCTTAGTGGGCCGGGGCAAGTCCTCTTTGCTGAATGCGCTGGCTGGAGAAGCCGTGTTTGCCACAGGGCCGACCCACGGGGTGACACAGACGATCGAATCGACGGAGTGGCAGGTCAACCAAGAGTCGTTGGGCGATCACACCACCATTCAGCGGGCTACGTTACAGGGGGTTGGCCAATCACGGATTGAACTGATCGATACCCCAGGGCTGGATGAAGTGGCCGGAGCCGAGCGCGAACGTCTAGCTCAGCAAGTTGCGGTGGCGGCGGACCTCATTCTATTTGTGATTGCTGGAGATATCACGCGGGTCGAGTTTGAGGCTTTGTCTCAACTGCGGGCGGCCAGCAAGCCAATCCTACTGGTCTTTAACAAAGTTGATCAGTATCCGACTGTCGACCAACAGGCGATTTATCGGGCTCTCATAGATGAGCGACTGCGAGAGTTAATTTCGCCAGACGAAATTGTGATGACGTCAGCGGCCCCGTTAGTCGCTGTGGCCAAACCCCAGGCCGATGGCCGCCTACGGCCCAGTCTGCAGCGGGGGGAGCCCAATGTCGAAGCGCTGAAACTGAAGATTTTAGACATTTTGCAGCAAGAAGGGTTGGCTTTAATTGCCCTTAACACTCTCCTCTATGCTGATGATCTGAATGAAACTATCGTGCAAAAGAAGCTGGCGATTCGGGAGCAGACGGCGAACGAAATTATCTGGCGCAGTGTCATGACAAAGGCGATCGCGGTAGCGCTGAATCCGGTCACGGTGTTGGATGTGCTGACAGGGGCGATTGTTGATGTAGCGATGATTGTGACGCTCTCTCGCCTATATGGCTTACCCATGACCCAGGCGGGTGCGATCAAGCTATTGCGTAACATTGCCCTGGAGCTAGGCGGCCTTTCGGCAAGTGAACTGCTCGTAACGCTAGGGCTGAGTTCTCTCAAGGGGCTGCTGGGTGTCAGTGCACCGGCCACGGGGGGCTTGTCGCTGGCCCCGTATACATCCGTCGCGATGACCCAGGCTGCGGTGGTCGGTGTTGCGACCTATGGCATCGGGTTAGTGACCAAGCAATACCTCGCTAATGGTGCCACTTGGGGACCGGAAGGCCCCAAACCCGTTGTCACTCGTATTCTCGAAAATTTGGATGAGACCTCAATTTTGAATCGGATCAAAGCTGAGTTGGCGGAAAGATTAGAGTCAGCCCCTCGTGAATGAGGCGATCGCCTGTTCTCAGCCGGGCTCCATGCTTTAATTGCCTGCTCAGGGGTAGTAGTGCTGTCGGTCTCCCCTCTGGCC
The DNA here is from genome assembly GCA_964563415.1 of uncultured Halomicronema sp. Taxonomy (GTDB): domain Bacteria; phylum Cyanobacteriota; class Cyanobacteriia; order Phormidesmidales; family Phormidesmidaceae; genus Halomicronema. The sequence continues at coordinate 8,414 of CAZLYS010000057.1, read as the reverse complement.
TAGCCAACAAGCTCTTGAAGTTTTCGCTTATTCTGGTGGGTCAGTGTCCCGTAAACGTCGCATCAACCAGTCAAACCGGATGCCCCCTAGCTTCATGTTGTCAGCCATATCAGAAGATAACAGGGCTTTGTTGAGTTCTGTCGGCTCCCAAAACTCGGCTTCTAGATGTTTGACGGTTCCTCTCAAGCGAATGGACAGCAGCGTTGCTAAAGCTTGATACCAGCGTTTAGCAAATCCGATATCCTGCTCTAGTTTACGTTCCAATAGGGCTCGATCAATCATCAACACCACGGCGGGGGTGCTCGCGGTTACCGTGGCAGAGGGGGGCAAATAGTCCACAAACGACATTTCTCCCACGACTTCGCCACTGGTCAGTCGGGCAATGGGCGTATCTCGCGATCGCTCAATCGACACCACAAATTGCCCTGACAAAATCAGGTAGATAGCGGTAATCGGTTCTCCTTCACGAATTAAAACTTCGTTGATGGTTAATTGCCGACGAGTTCCTGCACTAACCAGCCAATCGACATCCTCATCTTCCAAGATGCCTAGTATAAAGAGAATGCGTTCCATACCTTGAATCCGTCCTCATTGGCGTGATAGTTGCGCAGGGGCAGGGGGCATTAGTGGGTTAAAGAGTACTTGGATGGGATGTTTACGATCAACAGCGAGTAACAGTGTTATTTACAGATATCGATACGGTTAAGGTGAGGGCCTATTTTCTGGGGCAAAAGGTTGATCTGCAACCATTTATGCAAATGGCCCAACTAGCAGCAGCGCCTTTGACGATTCATAGCGGTGACGATAATTGCGTGGTGTTGTTTGATTACGGCGTAGCGATCCTGTTTGGCTTTTCTAGTATCGAAGAAGCAAAGTTCTTGAACGATATTCAAGGTTTGATTGTAAATCCGTTTGCCGAACCTGAAACAGAAGACGTATTAATTCGTCTGGAACCTCTGCACGAAGGCAAGGTCGAAGCAGATGTCATCTTGGTGTCGCAGTTTGACACACCGGTGTTGCAATTAGTCGCCCATGTTTTGGCTAAAAGTGTGGTTCTCGCTGAATATGAGTCTGAAACGGCGCAAGTATTTGATTTGATCGAGCCGTATGCTGCGAGTCTACAAAATCAAAAATTCCATCGTCAGGGCGCGCAGGTGCTACTCAAGCAAATCGGGAACTCTTTGCTCATTCATCACAAAATTGTGGGGCGAGTCGAGATTGTTGATAAACCAGAGTTGCTTTGGGAATATCCCAAACTTGATCGCTTTTATGCGCGCCTAGAAGACGAGTATGAAATTCGAGAACGCCACTTGTCTTTAGATCGCAAGCTTGATCTCGTGTCACGCACTGCCGAGACGGCGCTCGACATTCAACGACAAAATACAGGCTTGCGGTTGGAATGGTATGTCGTGATCTTAATTGTGATTGAAGTTCTGTTATCGGTTTATGAGTTGATAATGATGAATAGATCATTGACAGGAGGATAACTATGGGGGCAATTGTCGAAGTTGCCAGCCCGACTTTTGAGGAGTTGGTGCTGGAGCAGTCTTACCAAGTGCCGGTGGTGATCGACTTTTATGCCCAATGGTGCGGCCCCTGTCAATTGTTAAAGCCGCTGCTCGAAAAGCTGACGCAGGAATACGAGTTTGTATTGGCCAAGGTCGATATTGATCAGAATCCAGAGCTAGCGAGGATTTATCAGGTTGAGGGCGTGCCTGATGTCAAAGTCGCAGTAAAAGGCGAGGTGGTCAACGGCTTCGTCGGCATGCTTGAGGAATCGCAGATACGTTCCTTTTTAGAACAACTCAATCTGACATCGCGGTTTGATGATGCCCTGGCAACGCTAGAGACCGTGCGAGCGACGGGGGACATCGGACAATTGCAAGCTCAGTATGCAGACTTGCTAAAGCAGTACCCCGATCGCCCTCAATTGCTCCTAGATGCGGCTCAGTTTTACTTGAGCCAGAGGCAGTTTGACCAGGCAGATGTTCTGCTTGATCGCATTGATCCATTACACCGGCCCTATAGTGATCAAGCTCAGGCGGTGCGATCACTGATGGATTTCCATCAAACTGTTGCCGAACTCGTGCCCAACAGTGCCGCTGATGAGTTGTATCTCGCGGGTGCCCAAGCCGCGATCTCCGGTGCCTATGAAGCTGGACTAGAGCAATTTTTAGAGCTAGTCAAACGCGATCGGAAATATCGGTCTGATGGTGGTCGCAAAGCTATGCTGACCTTATTTAACCTGTTGGGCAATGACCATACCCTGACCCAAACCTACCGCAAGCGTCTGATGCAGACTCTCTATTGAGAGTAAGGCTATAGCAGACAGCGGAATTTGGAGTACGGAATGCGGAATTGAGAAGCCTACTGCATCGGTATGTCAGAGTTTTTCTCTATCCTGTGCTGATTGTGGATGGCTATGCCAGTTGCTGTAGAGGCCGGATGTGTTATACCGATTCTCTAAAATCCAGCTACACATCTTCCCCCTTTGCCCCCTTGTCCCCCAGAGCCCTCAACTCCGATCTGTAGCTCTATTCTGGGGAACTGATATTAGGCATTGTCTCATCCCAACTTTCTATCGCCTCATCCCTATCTACCCAAGCCCCTCAGGCCGGTAATGCCAACTCAGGCCTTTACTCAGATGCCTGCCACGCAGTATCAAAAAAGTCGTACTCACACTGCATGGCATAACGAAAGGTCGTTGCAGCCAAGGCATTATCGAGACTGTATTGGTCAACTAGCGCCTCTAGCTGAGCCGCGAGCGGTTCGAAGTCATCACTGCTATAAGTGCGCACCCAGTCGCTGTAGACATGGTCTGGAATGCCCTTTTGAGCAAGGGATTGGCCAATAAATGCATATAGCCGCATACAAGGCGACATAGCGATCGCCGTAACACCCACTGCTTGACTCCACGCCGTAGCTAGCAAAAAGTCGGTATAACGACGAGTGGTGCCTCCTGGCTGCACCGCTGCTAGAGTTACTCCCCAAGCTTGTGCATATTGATCATGGAGTTGCAGTTCATTCAAAACACCTCCCGCCAACTCGTGAAAGGTTCTAAACCCTTCCCAGTCTGGGGCTTTGGCGGCAGCAAGGCTGTAAGCACGGGCAAAAGCCTCAAGGAAAAAGGCATCTTGCCCCACGTAGTACGCAAACTTCTCTTTGGGTAATGTACCGTCGTAAATACCTTGCACAAAGGGATGGGTTAAACAAGCCTGGGCCAAGTCTTGATTGGTTTGCCAAAGGCGCTGGGACAAATTCATCACAAAGTCATGTAAGCAGTCTTTCTCTTTTACCTGAATGTGGGGACAGGCTTCTACTCCAGAGTAGGTTACTCATGAAGCCCTTGCTGTCAAAGGCAATGGCTAGTGGGGAAAGCTGCTGTAAGGCAAGTTGCCATTCTCTTCTGCTGTAGCGTAAGCACTGTCGTCCATGATTGCGGCCGCCGCTGCTGTGAGAGGCGATCGCTGCGACTCATTCCCATACATCAAATTAGATCGGTGAGATAGCGTTTTGGCTTCCTGCTGTTTGGCTTTCAGGTCATTATTTAGTTCACGAATGCGGCGTGATAATAAGCGAATGATATTGATGGCGATGCCTGGCGTTTCATCGATCGCCTCATACAGTTGATGCTGCGTCAGTATCAGACAATCGCAGGCTTCGATCGTCGTCACCGAGGCCGATCTCGGTTCAGCATCAAACAGGGACATTTCACCAAAACAAGCTCCCGCTTCGAGCTCGGCTAACGTCTGCCCATCTTGCAAGTGCACTTTGACCTGGCCCTTCACCACGATATATAAGGCCCGTCCTTCCTGGCCCTCAGTAAAAATCGTGTGCTGCTCAGGGAACGACAACTCGTCCATAATGGACGCTAGTCTGACTAAAAAGTCATCCCTCAGTTCACTAAAAATAGGTACGCCCCGGACAAAGAGTAGCCGGTCAACACTTGTCAGCATACAAAGTTAAGCACTCACCCCGAGTTTAGCAACCTCTGTCCGATAGCCTTTGCTGAATTAAAATCTAGTTAAAGAACCTGCATCAGACAATTAAGGATACGCCAGAATCCCGAACCTTGCTGCAGAATTTGCCAAATTCAACAGAAATCTCACATGGCTTATCGTCTCAATTATGGGGGCGCATGGTGATGCATCAGCGCATGTACCCAACAATTGATCAGCGATGAAGAAAGCCCCTTGATTCAGCCTAAAGGATCGGAAAATAAGAAGCGATTAAATGAGAAAAATGCCTTCTCAGGCTTTACATCGTAACCCGAGTGATTATCCTAGAAAGAGCCATTCTATTGCTGCTGCTCATGGCTAATAAGTCATATTGTCTTGGAGAGAGCAGAATTTTGTACCAAGGATATGGGGGCAGGCGTTGTGAAACTCAAGGCATCTCGAAGTTGCTAACAAGACTGCACAATGCATAGTCATTAACTGCACAGTAAATAGCTATTAAGTTCTCGTACAAGGAGCAACCATCTTTTGCTCAGTCGACTGAACCACATTCGACATTTCAATCGAATTCCTCTGCGGCTCTTTTTGACTCTGCCCTTTTGGATTGAAATGTTTGTCATTGTTGGGGTAGTTGGCTGGCTCTCTATTCGCAATGGGCAGCAGGCAGTAAACCGGGCGACTCTGCAACTTCGCCAAGAGACCACGGCACGCATCAATAGCCGTGTGACTGATTTATTGAGTAACTCACAAACAATCAATCAATTAACCGTCCAGGCAATCGCTCAAGAAGACCTTAATATTGACGATGTTTTGGTACTGCAGGAACTTTACTGGCGATATCTCAACACTTTTCAAACTATTAAAGGTCTAGGTGTCGGTAATCGCTCTGGAGACCTGATGGGGATGTTCCAACGAAATGAAGGGGAGGGTGTTCAGTATTTTTTAGAGTATGAGACGGTCGAAACCCAGGAAGATTATGTCAGCCATCAACTGAACTCCCAGGGGCAAATTGTTAAAACCACAATCCTAGAACACGACATTGATGCCCGCGATCGCCCGTGGTACCAGGCTGCAGCTCAAGCCGATGGCCCGGTATGGACAGATGTTTATCCATCCGTTAGCAAAGTCGAAGGACACACATTAGCCATCAATACTGCATGGCCCGTGAAAGATGCTCAAGGTGAGCTGCTGGGAGTGGTTAGCGTCATCGTTGATCTGGGACAGGTAAGTCAGTTTCTGGAAAGCATTGAGTTTAGCCCCTCTGGACAAATTTATATTTTTGAAGCCAACGGCAACTTAATTGGCAGTTCTGATGGTCGTAATCCGGTTGCCATCAATGGTGATGCGACTAAGCGATTGGCGGCCACAGACAGCCAAGACCCCATTATTCAAGCCACCGCCGAGTATTTACAAACGGCCACTAATAATTTTCAGCAGATTGATCAGCCCCTGCAGTTTGATGTTGACCTGTTGGGGGCAAAACACCTTGTACAAGTGACGCCACTGCGTGCCAGTAATCAATTGGAATGGTTCATTGTGGTGGTCGCACCCGAATCGGACTTTCTCGCTGAGATTAATGCCCAAAAGCGTCTGACCTTTTGGATTTGTGTCGTCGCGTTTTTAATATCGGCGGGGCTGAGTTATCTCACTAGTTTGTGGGTGGTGAACCCCCTAAATCGACTTAATCAAGCCGTACGTTCAGTTGCCCAGGGCGACTTGTTGCAAACTGTAACCGCAGATCATATTGCCGAGGTATATGACCTGTCCGATTCGTTTAATCAGATGTCCCAAAAATTGCAGACGCTGTTTGGTCAACTCAACGCGGTTAATGAGGAACTCGCCCAGAGCGAGAGTCGGCTTAAGCAGTTTTTAGAAGCTTTGCCCATTGGGGTGGCGGTGCATAATGCTAGAGGACAGTTGCAATATCTCAACCCAGTCGGGAGATCGCTGCTACCTCACCATCGCATTCCCCCCTCAATGGCAACGGCGACAACTAGCAAACCCGCTGTTGACTCATTTGATGCCCTGCCCATTGAACAAACTCTGACCGGAGCTACCGTTCGCACTGATGATGTCGACATTTTGGTTGAGGGTCGCATCATCAATTTGGATATCGTCGCAACTCCGGTGCTGGATGAACAGGCTGAGGTTGCCTATGTGATTACGGCCTTGCAAGACATCACTGCCCGGAAGCAAGCAGAACGGCAACTGTTACATAATGCCCTGCACGATACTTTGACCGGGTTACCCAACCGAGCCATGCTCAATCAACACTTGGATGCTGTGCTCCAGCCAACTAAGCACACTGAGGCGAGTCGTTTCGCCATACTTTTTCTTGATTTAGATCGGTTCAAAATCATCAACGATAGTCTGGGCCATGGTGTTGGTGATCAAGTGCTAATTAAGATTGCCAGCATATTAGATGAAATTGTTCGCCCCGATGACGTGGTGACTCGATGGGGAGGGGATGAGTATGTCATTTTGCTCGAGGCGATTACACATTCCAAAGAGGCCATTGCAGTGGCTGAGCGTATTTTGGGTGCCCTTCAAGCACCACTAGTTTTGGACAACCACGCGGTAGTGATTACCGCTAGCATTGGCATGATTTTAGATACATCTGGCTATCAGCATGCCTCGGAGCTTCTGCGAGATGCTGATACTGCTATGTACCAAGCGAAGGCCAAAGGCAAGTCGCGTTATGAAATTTTTACCCCCGATATGCGTTCAGCAGCTACTCAGCGGTTGCATCTCGAAAATGACCTCCGCCACGCCATCGAGCGGGATGAATTGCAATTGATTTATCAACCTATTGTGTCCTTAGAGACAGGGCTCATATTGAGTTGTGAGGGATTAATGCGTTGGCATCATAGCAATTTGGGCCATATTCTTCCGAACGAGTTTATTCCTATTGCTGAAGAGTCAGGGATGATCGTGACATTATCAACCTGGGTGCTCCGCAAAGCTTGCCAACAATTGGCAGTGTGGGCAATGGCAGTTGCGCCCCAATCTTTACCAAAACTCAGCATTAATTTGTCTGCAAAAGACTTAACGGCGGCGTTACCTATTACGCTGTCCGAAATCCTTGCTGAAACGGGTGCATCAGCTTCTAGTCTGAATTTAGAAATTACTGAGAGCGTACTAATTCATCATGTCACTGAGACCATTGAAGTGCTAGAGAAACTTAGAGCGTTAGGCGTTAGTCTCAGTATTGATGACTTTGGCACGGGTTACTCGTCTCTGAACTACTTGCATCGTTTGCCAGTGGATTACCTCAAAATTGATCAGTCTTTTATTCAGTCGATGAATCTTCAAGGACAGAATTACCGCATTGTAGAAACCATCATTGCTCTGAGCAATCAGCTGCAAATTGAAGCTATCGCTGAAGGTATTGAAACCGTTGCTCAACTCAATGATCTCAAAGCGCTAGGCTGTGAGCTCGGACAGGGATATTACTTTTCGCGTCCACTCACAGCAACTAAATTCAGAGAACTACTCACATCGGAAAAACGGCATCTGCCCTAGCCGCGTTATATCTGTTGTGACTGGCTGATGTGAGCAAACTACCTCGCGGCCTATCGTCTGAGCATGTCTAAATGGGTGAGATACCAGGCATAAGTCTTCTCGATGCCAGTTTTTAAGTCAGTTTTGGCTTGCCAGCCAAGGTTCTTTAATCGAGAAACATCCATGAGTTTACGGGGGGTGCCGTCGGGTTTCGAGGCATCAAACACCAATTCCCCCTCAAAACCGACAACCGCCTGAATTGTTAGCGCTAATTCCCTAATCGAAATTTCTTCGCCAGTACCAACGTTGATGAATTCGGGGCGATCGTAGTTTTCCATCAAGAAGAGCAGGGCATCAGCCAAATCATTGACGTATAGAAATTCTCGTAAGGGTTCACCCGTGCCCCATACCGTCACAGTAGGCGCTCCCGTGATCTTGGCTTCGTGAAATTTACGCATCAGTGCTGGCAACACATGAGAATTTGCCAGGTCAAAATTATCGTTGATGCCATAGAGGTTGGTCGGCATCGCTGAAATAAAGTTCACTCCATACTGCCGACAGTAGTTTTCACACAGTTTCAGCCCGGCAATTTTCGCGATCGCATAAGGTTCATTGGTAGGTTCTAAAAAGCCAGTGAGCAGCGCCTCTTCTGACATAGGCTGCGGACATAACTTGGGATAGATGCAGGAAGACCCCAAAAACAAGAGTTTCTGCACTTGATGACGATACGCACTGTGAATGACATTAGCCTCAATCATCAAGTTGTCATAAAGAAACTCGCCTCGATAGATGTTGTTGGCTTGAATCCCCCCAACCTTAGCGGCAGCTAGGAATACGTAATCAGGACGTTCAGTGGCAAAAAAGTTCTCGACGGCTGCCTGCTGGCGCAGATCCAACTCTTTGCTCGATCGCGTCACTAAATTGGTATATCCCTGAGCCTGCAACGTCCGGATAATG
>CAZLYS010000056.1:0-11534 GCA_964563415.1 uncultured Halomicronema sp. | reverse complement strand
GATCCCGCCAGCACTAGATGTGATGGATTGGTTATCCGCTGCAGCGATCGCGGTTTCCCCGCTGTCGCCGCCCTCTCGGAACAAGGGGCTAGCCACCGATTGAATTGCATGACCCTCATTTTGAAGGGGGTTTTGGGAGATCGTCTCCGCATCCACCACTGTTAGCAGCATGTATGCCGTGGTGAATCGACCACTCTCTGGCACGAAGCAGAAGATCTTTTGTCCAGGCTGCAACTTACCCGAGTGGAATAACTCCTCCAACATCAGATAAATGGACGCACAGCCCGTATTTCCCCGCGTGTAGAGATTAGTAAACCACTTCTCTTCAGGAATCATGCAGCCAGCCTTTTCCAAAAGTTCGATGATCTGACTCCGGAAAAAGTGTGAAGAATAGTGACACAGCAACCAGTCCACCTCATCGGGCTGCACTCGACTGGCCTCAATCAAGCGCAACCAACCTTCGACGCCTAACTGCACCACCTTGTCCAAGAGACGGATATTTTGGCGTAGGTTGATGGCTCCTTGCGTCGCCGCTTCGGCTTGAGACGGATAATCCATCCAGCTATTGAGCGTGTCCGGGTCATCGACTCCGGCATACATGCAGACAGGGTGCGCATTGGCGTGAGAAATGGATTCGATCCACTCAACCTTGAGGCTCAGTCCCTGAGTGGCGGGGCGATCGCTCACCAAACAGGCCCCCGCTCCGTCCGACAGCATCCACCTTAAGAACTCTGTGTCAAAGGGCAAGTTTTCGCCAGCTTGAGTTTCGGCTTCGGCTTCAAAGCGCGTGTGCTTAAACAACCGGGAAGCCAGTTCTGAGGCGACGGCGACAGCTTGGCGCTTTTGGCCTAATTGCACTTGGGTCGCTGCGTACTTGAGCGCTGCGACCCCGGCACAACAGACCCCTAAGTGAGAGGTCGCTTCTAATGGGGCCAATTCTGAGAGTTCGCCATGCACCATGCTGGCAAAGCCAGGTACCAACTGATCGGGCCAAGTGGTACCGCAAGCCAGCAAGTCTACCGCTCGGGGGTTGAGGCCCGACTGACTCAACACATCCCGCACGGCAGCCGCCGCCATTTGACTATTACTAATAGTGGTGCGCTGCTGCGTATCAAGGGCGTAATAGCGTTGCTGAATGCCATTACTTTTGAGAATGCGAGACTTGACCCGTGAGGGGCGATCGCCCACGCAACCGAGATAGTCTTCCATCTCGTCATTCGCGATCGGTTCGCCCGGCAAATATTTGCCCATGTGAGTGATGTAGGCCGCATGATGCTGGCCAGATGTCCGCAATTGGGAGGTGAGAGAGCTAGACCGCATATCCTGAAAATCTCCGAATTGATGTGCAAGTTGAGCAACTTGAGGCCATTGTCTTCAATGCCTCTCTGCACTGCCAATGAGAACGGTGCAGTGGACAAGAGATATAAGTAATGCAGTGAAGGTAGCCGAAGTCAGGCGAAGTGCCCCGAAGTTTTAGCAATACTCGCTGAGGCGCTGAGGCGCCAACCGCTGCCTCAGCTCGTGTCACCGGAGGTGCTGAGCAACCAGCCAAACAAGGTTCAGCCCCCAGGAAAACTGGTCACTGCCTGACAGGAACATAAGGATTGATGCTATCCTGTAGGTGACCTGGACCCATGCGGTCACAACGCCCAAATCATGTCAGGACCGGAAGGTAGCAGCATTACGGGATGCTTGTGACAGGCGTGGACTCCGGGTCTCCTGCGTTTTGGCTAATCGTTACAGGCGATCGCAGGCAGACATTACTCCAAGGCTGTCGGTTAACCCCAATAGCCGTCCCTGTTTTTCCTTCTTTATGCTGTAGAAAACTTCTTTGTGAGGAATCGTCTATGGCCGGTTTTGGAGATCTAGTGCAAAAGGCATTTTATCTGGGCGTAGGGGCAGCCTCTTACGCAGGCGAAAAAGCTGGCGGAACGCTCAAAGATCTGCAGAAGCAGACCCGTGCTGTCGTCAATGAGTTAGTTGAACGTGGAGAACTCACAGCTGACGAAGCGCAACAATTGTTCAACAAAATGATGCAGCAGGCTCAAGAAAGTGCGACAACAGTATCATCGGAACCCCCTTCTGAAGAGCCGCGCCGCATCGAAATCGTAGACGACACTGAAGATACTGAAGCAGCTCGTGAAGCAGAAGCCTTGCGCCAGCAAGTGGAAGCCACTCGACAGCAATTAGAAGACCTGAAGCGCACCAATCGCCAATGAACGATTTTGAGAACTGGGTGAGAGAATTTACGGCCTTTTGTGAAGAAACGGTTCGTAAAACCGAGGATTTGGCTGAACAAACTTTACAGGCAGCGGTCGATCAGGCGGATGCGATCGCCGACGAGATCGAAAAGCAACTACGTCCCACTCTAGAGCAATGGGCCGATGATCTAGGACAATCTCTAGAACCGTTGGAAGAGACCTTGGATCAGGAAATTGAGCGCTTTTCAGAAGAGTTCAGCGAGTTTATGACGCCGATGGTAGAGCCACTGGCTCAAGCCTTGGAAAGCTGGGTTGAAGCAATGGCTGCCCCTATGGCGAGTCATATCGATCCTGTGATTAACGATCACCCCACTTGTATTGGCTGCAAGCACTACTATGGCCAAGCTCATGGCGGCAACATGCTGGTGTGCGCCATGTATCCCTACGGTCCGGAGACAGAATCTTGCCCAGATTGGCAGTCGTACTGAACAGAGTACCGATTCCAGCGTCCCCAGCAGCACGCCCCCAGCGGATCACCTAACCACCTACCTGACTCCCTAATTCTGCTGCCGATCGACTTACTCACTCAGGAGGGGATAGAAGTGGCCGACCGGACCTTGGCCTTGACCAATGCGAAGAGAGTGCTGCAGCGCCTTCGTGACATAGTCTTTAGCATTGCGAACAGCGGTCAAGGTGTCTTTGCCCAGGGCAAGATTGGCCGCAATCGCCGCCGACAGTGTACAGCCGGTACCATGGGTGTCTTGGGTATCAACCGTTGTAGTTGTGAGCGTCACAGGTTTCTTACCGTCGTACCAGACATCCACTCCCCTCAGGTCGCCAGTCATACCACCGCCCTTGACTAAGACCGCTTTGGCACCCAGATCAAAGATTTTGCAGGCTGCTGTTTCCATATCAGCCAGCGTGTGGATGGCTTGGTCGCTGAGAATTTGGGCCTCATAGCGGTTAGGCGTAAGCACCGTCGCCAGGGGAACCAGATGCGTAGTCAGGGTGGCGATCGCGGCATCGTCAATTAGCTGCGCCCCTGTACGCGAAACCATCACGGGATCAATGACCCATGACGATACCGGTGCGTCAGCGATCGCCTCAGCCACTGCCGCCATAATGTCTGAATTGAGCAACATTCCCAACTTGGCACTTTGCACCCCAATATCCGTGATGACGGCTTGCATCTGAGCGACAACAGCTTCGGGTGGTAACGCGTCAACCCGAGTGACGCCACAGGTATTTTGGGCGGTAATACACGTGAGCGCACTCGTGCCATGCACCTGATGAAAAGCAAACGTGCGCAAATCAGCCTGGATACCGGCTCCGCCACCGCTGTCTGAGCCAGCGATCGTCATCGCGACCGGGGGTGTGAGCATATTTGCCACAACAGCTCTCCTCATACAACATCTGCACAGAATAAATCGACCTACTCCTATCGGGAGAGGTCGAAGATCGCTAATCAGCAATATTGCTAATTAGCGATTGGGTCGCCGCCGCTGTAAAAATTCGGGAATATCTAACCCTCCGGGGCCACTCCCCCCGGCTTCGGGAGTTGCCGCTGGCTTACTCGACAGATTATTCCGCTTCAATGGAGTAATGCGGGTAGCATCGATTTGCCCACCATGAGATTCCAGGTTAAAACCGGTCGCAATAACCGTGATCTGGACCTCTCCCTGCATCCGCTCGTCAATAACCGCACCAAAGATGATGTTGGCATTGGGATCAACTGCTTCGTAAATAATCTCGGCGGCAGCATTGACCTCATGCAAGGTTAAGTCTGCGCCACCCGTGATGTTAAATACAGCTCCAGAAGCGCCGTCAATAGAGGATTCCAACAATGGTGACGAAATCGCCGCGATCGCCGCTTCCCGCGCCCGCGATTTGCCAGACCCCATACCAATACCCATGAGTGCGGAACCAGCATCTGCCATGACCGCTCGCACATCGGCAAAGTCAACATTCACCAAACCCGGAATCATAATGATGTCAGAGATACCCTGCACACCTTGGCGTAAGACATCATCAGCTGACTGAAACGCCTCCTGTACCGGCGTCTGTTCTGAAATAACTGATAGCAAGCGATCGTTCGGGATCACAATAAGCGTATCAACCCGACTCTGTAGCGCTTCAATACCATCATCAGCCTGGCCAGTCCGTCGCCGCCCCTCAAAGGTAAATGGACGTGTCACGACCCCCACTGTCAAGGCACCTGACTCTTTAGCGACCTCGGCAACTACTGGAGCTGCCCCGGTACCAGTGCCCCCGCCCATGCCAGCGGTAATAAAGACTAAATCCGACTCTTCTAAAGATGCTGCGATTTCGTCACGCGATTCTTCTGCCGCTTTCTGACCAATAGCAGGATTGCCACCAGCTCCTAGCCCTCGGGTCAGTTTCTGCCCTATTTGCAAGCGATTCTCTGTGGAGGTGTTCAGCAACGCCTGAGCGTCTGTATTAACTGTCCAGAATTCAATTCCAGAAAGACCACTATGAATCATGCGGTTGACTGCGTTGCAGCCGCCGCCGCCAACACCGATAACTTTAATTTTTGCAATATTACTGGGCACAGTCTCACCGTTTAGGAGCATTTCTCCAAGAGCTATTTTGGAATTATGACTATTGGTTTCAGATGTACTAGAGGTATCGGTCAGAAAACTTTGAGAGTCCATCACCTCTGAGGAGGTGCCATCTTCAACTGGAACATGAGAACCATTCATTACAAAACCGTTGTTATCGAAATCGGTCGACGTTGAATCAGAAGACATGAACCTCTACCCTACGCAGGACGTCAATTTCGAGCAAGCTATACCCCGTACAATTTAGACAACTATAAGGTACTTCGGTGGAAAAACCAAACAAACTGTAGAATGCCTGAAATCATCGGTATCAGAGCTTCTTTCAGGCTTAATCAAGCCCGATCACGACTTGCTCAAACTAGCCACAAAAGTTACCCCATCTGACGCTAATTTGCTAAAAGAATCCGTGGATTTTAGTTTTTTTTAAGGGGCCGCTGTCGCTGATTCTGGTTGTTCAGAAAGTTTAACAGCAGGGACTTGAGGATTAGCGAGATCAATGTAGTCAATACGCGGTGCCTCAGGATCTTTTGTCAGTTGACGTAACTGAGGCAAAATTGCGAGTTGTTCTGTGAGACGACGAGCATCATAGACCCCTAAATGGATAGTGCCGATTTCAGTTTGGACGATCAGGTTGTTGGGCGATCGCAAATCAATTTCCTGAATGCCCACCGGACTAGCTTGCATCGCTGCGTAAAGCAAGGGCCATTGCAGTTGATAGCGAGAGTGAAAGCCTCGCACCTTTAGGGTGGGCAAGTCAAAGTCCTGATTCAGCCCCGCTGCCGCACTTTGAGCCAGCCAATATCCCTCAGAATCTAAAAGCCCCGGCTGACTCACCGGCGTCGGGTCAGTAGCCGACTCCGCATTCGGACGGGACGGAATCGTCACTGCGACAGGAATTCTTTCCTGCAGAGTAATTTCGACTCGGGGGGGAAACAGCTGCCGATCAACTTGTGCCGAAGCAATGGGTGCCTGATTCTGCAGTTGCTCAATCAGTCGCTCCGGCTCAAGGTCAAAAATGCGCTGGGGATATTCGATCGCTAATAAACCGTGCACAGCGTCATCGACCAGCATTTCATTGCCTTCAATGATCACCTGATCAGGCCCCCGCAGCAGCAGCCAAAACGGATTCCGAATCAGCCAAATTGCCCCTACAGCCAGTCCTGAGATGGCCAATACACGCCAAAGATGCTGCAGATTACGGAGGCGTCGTTGTTGCCTCAGGGTGCGTCGACGTTCCGACAGTTCTTCTGGAGAGGGGGTAGCAAGGTTAGTCATGGGCGATCGTGCACACCGCAGCAACATTTATGAAGAACGTCGACAATTTGGCCATCATAGCCAAGGCCCAGCTGCGGACAAAAATAGTGAGTCAACGCTTTTAACAGGGGAGCAATCGAGCGTCAGTCAAGCAAATTATCAGCTCCTCAAAGGTGGAGCCGACTCAACCCACACTCACCAAAATGCCCCCTCAAGATGGCGGTCACTCATCAATAATCTTTAAGGCTGTGGCGTTGATTTTAGCGACTCTTGTAAAGTCTGCAACTGATTTTGCCAAGCAATCGCTAATTCCACATCCGTAAAAGGAATCCATGCTGGCGAAGCCGCAGCACAGTCAATGGCCAAAGCAATTTTGCAACCCCGAGGAACCTGTGCGGATGATGGCAACGCATCGTCAGGGCCATAAAGGGTAATTTGTTGAATCGTCTGTAAGGAAATTTCGCAGGCCTCAACCGGTCCCTGACGAGTGGGTACCCCCCATACCAAGCGATCGCCTTGCTGTCCTAGGGCTGCATAGATATCGTATTTAGCACGCTCAAATTCGCTGGCCCACTGTTTATAGGCTTCGACCTTTTGGTATTCATGCCAACCGGCCCAAGCTAGCCAGATAAACACTCCCAGTAGGGGTAACCACAGCAATCCACGTTCCATATCGACTTACGACAACGACAATGACTTGACCTGACTCTCTTTCGAGGTCACCAACCGACGTCTCTAGCTTAACGGCTAGGGAAACGGTTGCCTGCGCTCAGCGATCCCGGCACCAAGCGGCAAGACCAAGCTCCCGACAAACGACCAGAGTGTATTGCCCCATCTAATCGGGCTTTGCCCCATGGTTCTGTAAATTCTTGCAACAAGGACGTGATTTGCCTTTACCAGTCATCAAGAATCTTGACTAAGGCCAAGGTTGCTCAACGTGGCTGATTGGTTGTCAGGAGCGGCTTTGCCTTTGTTCTATCGATAATTTATCTGAGGAAACCGAAATTGACTTATCTTTCTTTGCTTGCAGCGGCAGTCCCGAGTTCTCCAGAATGGAGCCCTAAAGTTGCCATCGTCATGATTGTTTGCAACATCTTGGCGATCGCGATCGGCAAATTCACCATCAAATATCCCAGCGAAGGACCGGCCATGCCCTCACCTAACTTTTTTGGGGGCTTTGGCTTACCAGCTGTGATCGGCACCACGAGCTTTGGTCATGTGCTGGGAGCCGGAGCCATTTTGGGCCTTTCTAGCTTGGGAGTCCTTTAGCGCGATTGCTCAACCGCCGACCAGGTTGGCTGCAATGACCTTAGTGCCAAGCGGTTAACCGCTTGGCACCGCCGTTTTTAAGCCCCTATCGTCTCTAATCTAAAATTGGTAGCCCAGGGAAAAATAGAACCGTAACCCTGGGGGATCATCCGTTGATAACTCCTCAATATCAATCAACGGATAGGCTAAATCAGCTCGGGCATTGAGCCCCTCCACAAAGTTGAACAAAAAGCCCACACCAGTCCCGAGCAAAAAATTATTGTCCGTTACGTCAACACTGTCACTGTCATTCCACACGTAAGCACCATCTAAGAACGGAGCCACCCGAAAGAACGGCAACCCGTCAGCATCTCGGGTGACCACAATTTGATCTTCAATTGAAAATCGCAAGCCATTATCGCCAAACCGCTGATTTTGGTCGTATCCGCGCACGGATAATCCACCGCCGCTAAAGAATTTTTCAGAACCTGGCAAAGAGTTAGGAGTCAGTTGCAAACTCCCCTGCACCTGCAAAAGATGGTCAGCGTTTAGTCTCTGGACTCGTTGTACTTGAGCAATCCAGCTAAAAAAGCTCTCAGAATCACCCACCGTCGTTGCGGTATCGTCCACATCTTCTACACCCAGGCGGAATTGTGACTGTAAGGCCCAGGCCCCACTGGGATCACGATGTACATAGTCCTGACCAAAACTCACGACGTTGGTCGTGGTGGAATCAGTCACGATGCCTGAGATCAGCGTTGACCCTTCGCGGTAGCGGTACCCCAAAGAGAGCGCAAACTCGTCTCGTGGAGTCCGGATCAAAGGCTGTCGCACGCTGACTTCGTAGATATCGGTAGAGCCTTCGGTACCCAAGCCAAAGGTGGGTTGATTGGGATCAGTAATTTCAAACTCGTTGGGGGTGGCCCTCAGTAACAACGTGCCGTTCGTGGGACTAATCGGGACGCGATACCCGAGTTCATAGACTTTGGAACCCGCAGTAGTGGTCCACGTGGCAGAACCAAACAACGTATCGCCTAACCCCGCCAAATTGCGAAATTGCAGGCTACCACCGACCCGAACATTGCCCACAGAAGGGGGCGAGTAGCTATCGCTAAAAATTGAGCCGCCAATGGTGTTCGCTTCTTCGACTCGTACAATGAGACGACTTTTGCCCGCCCCACTCCCCGCTCTCAAACTGGCTTCAACGCTGTCAAACATGGGATCGACTCGCAGCAGTCGAAGTTGATCTTCAAGGTTGGCCTGATTCAGCGGTTTGGTACCTCCTTGAGCAATCCGTACACGGACATAGTCTTCTAGGCGCTCGGTACCTTCGACGGCAATTTCTTCCAACTCACCTTCAATGACATCAATTTGCACCACCCCATCCACCACCGTCTGTGTACTGATGACGGCCCGTGAAGTGATGTATCCATCGTTCAGATACAGCTGAGTAATCTCATCAGCAGCTTGTTGCAACTCGGCAAGGGTGACGTCACGGTTTTCATAGGGAGCCACGATCGCCGCCAGCGTGGCTTCATCGAAGATGCTGCTACCCACCACGATAATGTCGGTGACGGCAAACGGGGTATCAGCACCGGGTGGCAGAGGTTGCTCAGGGACTGAGGGGGGCGGTTCTTCTGGGTCGGTTTCTGGTAGTGGTACCGGGAACTCGGGTTCAGTGGGAAACCGGTCTTGTCCAGGATCGACTTGGGCGAGTAATGAACGATCTTCGTGACTCACGGCAATCGTTTCAGAAGCGGCGGCGGCGGTTTGAGAAGAGGCGTTACCGCCCCCCCACAATGCGATCGCAATGCCGCCAGAAATTCCTAGAAATCGCGAGTTCATAGTCCATCATGCCGACACGTCATTCAGATTATGGCTATTAATTTGAGAAAAATTTGATTTGGTTAGCCAAGATTAGGATTCTAAGGCCTATGTTACTCCCGACCAAAATCTATGAGTCGAATAAATTATTTCTAGGTAAATCTGCAAATATTCTAGAGTCGAGATCAAGTACTGTTACTTGATGAATTGAGTTGAGATTTAAGAAGTAGGCGACCTAAGTTCGGCATGAGCAAACAGCAACTAAGCAGCTCATATAGGGCCTAGTGACAGCAATGCTCCCAAGCCTGTTTTGCTACAGCGTTGCTGCCCTCACATGAGTTCGAAATCCGGCATTAAGTTTACGCGACTTTAAGCGTTACAGAGGCGATACTAGCGAGTGACACATTGAAGTGACGAGTTCAGTGCGTTGCCAGATTTTTCTGGGCAACTGGTTCTTAGTGTTCTTGTCAGAGTCTGGTACGGTATAGAACTTGTGACCGCAGTGTAAATATATGTTGCGATCCTGCTAGTGGGTCCAATCTGTTAGCTGATCGCAGTCATTGGTCGTGGTCCATCTACTGGCGCATATTGCCAAATTCATTTCTTGTCATCGATTCAGGCATCTCTATAGAGGCCTGAGAGGTCGCTAGAGCGGCTGCAGTGCGAGCAATCTGCAGGGGTAACATCAGTGAAGATCCTGAAAACAATTGAAGGATTGCGAAGCTGTTTGGTCATTTGGCGACAGCCAGATACTGCTGGCGAGTATCCGCACATTGCTTCTGTGGGTCTGGTGCCCACCATGGGTGCGCTGCATCCTGGCCACATGAGTCTCATTCAGCGAGCCCGTCAGGAAAATGATCGGGTAGTGGTCAGCGTCTTTGTCAATCCGCTGCAGTTTGGCCCTCAAGAGGATTTAGATGCATATCCGCGGACGCTGTCGAGTGATATTGAACAATGCCGGGCGGCTGAGGTTGATGCCCTATTTTGTCCTTTACCTCAAACGTTATACGGCCAGATGACACCAGCCACCGATGAGGTTACTCAGGTGCTGCCAGCCACTAGCCTGACCACCAATCTGTGTGGTGCTTATCGACCAGGGCACTTTCCTGGAGTGACGACAGTCGTCGCTAAATTACTGAACCTGGTCATGCCCAGCCGTGCTTATTTTGGGCGTAAAGATGCCCAGCAACTCGCGATTATTCAGCATATGGTGGCTGATCTCAATTGGCCGATTGAAGTGGTGGGGTGCCCCATTGTGCGGGAACCTGACGGGCTTGCTTACAGCTCACGCAACCAATACCTTTCAGCTGTTGAAAGGGAGCAAGCAACGACACTATCTGCCGCATTAACTGCTGCTCAATTAGCTTTTGCTCAGGGCGAGCGCCAGAGTCAGAAGCTAATTGAGCAAGTACGCACTACCCTGAATCGGGTACCTGCCCTCAAACCTCAATACGTTGAGATCGTGCATCCAGAAACTTTACAACCGATAAAACAGGTGACAACCGTGGGACTTTTGGCAATCGCCGCTTACTTAGGCAAGACACGTCTGATTGATAATACGGTGCTGCGATCGCGGCAACCGATTGTCGCTATTGATGGCCCAGCTGGTGCAGGAAAATCTACCGTAGCAAGGCTCGTAGCAGATCAATTAGACCTGATGTACCTCGATACAGGGGCCATGTATCGTGCTGTCACTTGGCGGGTGTTAACGGCCGAGATTGATCCCGCCGATGAAGTAGCTGTGGCCGAAACCTTAGCCGACTGCCATATCCGACTCGCCACTGAACCTGCAGGCACATCAGGCGCCGTTGGGCTCACTCGCGTTTGGGTCAACGATGTCGAAATCACCCAAGCCATCCGCACACCGGCAGTCACGGCCATGGTGTCAACGGTGGCCGCTCAACCGGCAGTCCGTGAAGTATTACTACGACAGCAACAAGCCTATGGCACTGACGGCGGTGTCGTCATGGAAGGGCGCGACATCGGGACTCAGGTGTTTCCTAACGCAGAGTTGAAAATCTTTTTAACCGCATCGGTCCAAGAACGGGCGCGACGGCGGCAACGGGATATGATGGCTCAAAATCAACCGCTGACGAGTTTAGCCACGTTAGAACAAGCCATTGATGAGCGCGATCGCAAAGACAGCACCCGTCGCGTTGCTCCCTTACAAAAAGCCACAGATGCGGTGGAACTGCTGACCGATGGCCTATCGATTGATGAAGTCGTGGCCAAGATTGTGGCGCTGTACGAGCAGCAGAGACATCCCCATCCGACAAACCCCAGACAATCATGATCGGGGAAAAACGAGTCCTGGAATCAAGTCAGTTGTGTACGGGTGGCCAGGGTCTGATAATCCAGACAACCGATGTCTAAAACTGACATCTTGCAGTATCTCAAGACAGTCTCATACTGCGACAGGAACCCGAGC
>CAZLYS010000055.1:0-11595 GCA_964563415.1 uncultured Halomicronema sp. | reverse complement strand
ACCAAAAAATTGAGGACAGCTTCTTTTTGGTAATTGGGACCAAGACCTGTGGCTACTTTTTGCAAAATGCCATGGGGGTAATGATTTTTGCTGAGCCTCGCTACGCTATGGCTGAGCTGGAAGAGGGAGATATTTCTGCCCAGTTGAGCGACTACGAAGAGTTGACGCGGTTGTGTGAACAGATTAAGCGCGATCGCAATCCTTCGGTCATTGTTTTTATCGGCACCTGCACCACCGAGATCATCAAAATGGATCTCGAAGGTCTCGCCCCCAGCCTCGAAGCCGAAATTGGTATTCCCATCGTCGTGGCCCGCGCTAACGGGCTCGACTATGCCTTTACCCAAGGCGAGGACACTGTCCTAGCAGCGATGGTGCAACGGTGCCCGACGAGCGCCGACCTCGACTCACCCGCAGAAAAAGCAGAGCGTAATAGCATCCAAAAATTGCTTAACTTTGGTCGCCATAAAGTTGAAGAAACTCCAGTAACCACTACTGCAATCAAAGATCACCCCAACTTAGTGATTTTTGGTTCCGTACCTGACCCCATCGTCACCCAAATGACCTTGGAATTAAAAAAACAGGGTATCCAAGTGGGTGGTTGGTTACCGGCCAAGCGCTATACCGAACTTCCTGTGCTCGACGAAGGCGACTACGTTGTGGGGATCAATCCCTTCTTATCGCGAACAGCAACCGGCCTAATGCGGCGACGGAAGTGCAAGCTGATCGGGGCCCCGTTCCCCATTGGTCCAGATGGCACTCGTGCTTGGGTTGAGAAAATCTGCTCAGTCTTTGGTATTGAGCCCCAAGGCCTGGAAGAACGTGAGGCTAAAATTTGGGACTCTCTCGAAGATTATTTAGCGATCGTTCGGGGCAAGTCCGTGTACTTCATGGGCGATAATCTCCTGGAAATTTCGCTAGCCCGTTTCCTTGTCCGCTGTGGCATGACTGTGCCTGAAATTGGTATCCCCTATATGGATAAGCGCTACCAAGCCGCCGAACTCGCTCTACTCGAAAAAACCTGCCAGGAGATGGGAGCCCCCTTACCCAAAATCATTGAAAAGCCGGACAACTACACTCAAATTCAGCGGATTCAGCAACTCCAGCCCGACCTCGTGATTACCGGCATGGCCCATGCTAACCCTCTAGAGGCTCGTGGCATCAATACCAAGTGGTCTGTTGAGTTCACCTTTGCCCAAATCCATGGTTTTGCTAACGCCCGTGACATCCTAGAACTCGTGACCCGTCCTCTGCGCCGTAACAGTAGTCTCCGTGATCTAGGGTGGGACAAACTTATCCAAGAGGAAGCCAAAGTCTAGATATAAGAAACTGGACTTTAAAATCCAATCATGGTCAGGGGTAGTTCAAATCCCTGACTATGATTGCTTTCATGGCGCGCAAAGATTTCCCTACAGTTGCTCTAAGGTCTGTTGCACACGCTTAAGAATCATATTGTCGGGAATAAATCGTTCTTGATAGCCCCGCTGCCAAAGTGGGCTACCAGGAGTATTTCTCAATAAGTTGATACGTTTCGCCGCTGCTGCTTTATAACTAGCCACAAATGAGGTCAACAAACGCGGTTTACTACCGTGACTGCTGTAATTCCCGGTGCTAGAAATCTCGCGCAAACTGACAACCCCTTCTAAGCGATTGGCCCAAATCACCCACTTATCCAAGTTCAAGTTTGTGTAAGCCTTAGCCGAGCGTTGCCACTCATCGGCCGCAATCTGACCAATTCCGTTCAATTCAAATTGGCGGTTTGCAGTGACATCCCCAAAGATTTCCTCATGGTTGTGCGCATAAAGCTTAACCAAGTAGTAAGTCGTATCGATGACAGTGGGCATGGAAGACTGCGCCTTCTCAACAACTTTAGGAGAATGTGGTTTCAATGGACTACCCAAAAGAGGTTTATGTTATCTTCCGCTAGTGTTAGATTTCCCCAACGACACGGGATTAAACCAGTTGCACATGAAATCTTGTTGCAAATGGTTTACCCCATTAAAGGAAAAATCGCGATCTCGTTACCGACTGCAATAGATTGCATGTAAACGAATCTCTATGTGATTAGCATTTTCTCCTGATTGTCAGGGAAGTGCTTGCGTGAAATCCTTGAACATATCTAAGATCAGCAAAAATTTCACAATGCTTTTAGAAATGCACTTACAGTAAAAAAGCGTATAAAATCTATCTCCACCCTTAATTTAAATTAATCCTTAAAATCCAATTTGAGTCCACGAATAGCTTTCTTCCACCGGCGCTATTCTGAATTACTAGTTAATCACCAGACCGCATAAGCCGCATTTTATACATCTATCAGTCCAGTATCTGCAATCCGCAAAGTTATGACCATGCCCCTATCAGGCAATGGATTCATCAATTTAAGGTTAAATGATAGAAAAGCATCTAGTCCTGAAAACATCGCTACTAAGAAGTCGAAGCCTGAGGCATCAGGCAATATAAATTGATGGCAAGACGGACTCACACCCAGCAAAGCTATTAATTCAGCCACTAGTTATAGCTCTGGAAAACGGATCTCAAGAAAATCAGTGCTATCAACTCATTAATCACCATCCAGATTTGTCAGCAAATCTAAAAAGAGCAGCTTTCTCAGGAAAATTGAAATTGAGGCTGATTCAGCGAAAATACTTAAAAGTAGTCCACCGTAAAAATACGGGTTCTTAGTTTTTAGGCCGCCGCTACCGATAGAATTCCCCAATCAGGAACAAACTTTTTATTGGCCTAAAAACTTGGTGAGTAAATTTATTGGTTTCCCTTAGAATGATCTTGCCACTAAAAAAGAGAGGGCAATGCCCTCTCTTTTTTCGCTGTTCTGGTGTTAGATGACCTCAGTCTTTGGCGCAGCTGCTGATGGCGTTTGCGCAGTTGCCGCTGTCTCGCAGTCCCTTTATGGCCTTTTTCATTTCGCCCTCGTCGACGGGGCGATTCCCATCGCTTTAATGTCGTCATGGCTATGAATCTCTAGAAAAACATGGGCGGAGAGAGACTCGAACTCTCACGACCGAAGCCGCCACATTTTGAGTGTGGTGCGTCTACCAATTCCGCCATCCGCCCTTAGATGACATTTGATGAGTATACTGCGAAACGTTGCGGTTTAGCAAAGTTTGATACGCCGGACTGTTGAACCAACGATCGATTTCCCGAGCGCGTAAGACTGGCAGAGGATGGGTTAAATCTTGGGTGCGAATCTGTTTAATAATTTCGCCGGTCTCTGAGGCCACGGCAGTGTCATAAGCACGGGCTTGTTCTAAGAAAGCATCAACATTGAGTTGAGCAGATAGGCTGGGCGAGCCCCCCGACAACTTCATTAACAACGAGGCAATCGTCTTCGCATCTTGCACTACGAGTAAAGCGGCGCGATCGCAGGTAAACTCAGCACAACGCACCCATTCCATAATCTGCGTTTGAAAAGTGGGTAATAGCACATCGGCAAAAGGCAACTGACTGGCAGCCAAAGCAAGCAGATTCGCTAATGTCAGGTAAACACTGTGGTCACACTTTAGATGTCCCAATTCATGGCCAATGACCGCTTGGATTTCCACAGGATTCAGCAGATCAATCAGCGACGTGTGGATGACAATAAATGGCTGCTTCCCACGCATTGCAAAGGTGTAGGCATTAGGCACAGGATGCTGACGGATATAAAGCTCCGGGGGTTCTAAATCCAAAATCTTGCATGCTTCGAGCAGCAGCTCATGCAAGTGCGGCAGTTGGCGATCGCCTACCAACACACTAGACGAAATGTTGTCTAAGTAAAAAACTTGCTCAGCAACGGGACCAAGGGCCGTCCGCACAACTAAATCTAAGCCTGGCAACTGACGTAAGGTCTCAGTCGCATTCAGGTCTAAGGGATGTCGAAAATGGTCGGCCTTGAGCCCAGTCAAGACCGTTTTAGGCGCAGAGGTTTCCATGGCTGAGGCATTACTTACAAAGCACTGCCTACTACTGTAACGAACTGATTGGCCACCATGTTGCCCCCATGGTCAACCCGTTATGCCTGCTGGAAATATTGGCGCACAATCTCAACAATACGCTGAGAGGCTTTACCATCGCCAAAGGGATTCACCGCTTGCGCCATGGCATCGTAAGCCGTAGATGAGGTCAGCAAGTCAACAGCAGCAGTAGCGATCGCTTCGGGCTCGGTACCCACTAACTTAGCGGTGCCAGCAGCGATCGCCTCAGGTCTTTCGGTCGTCTCCCGCAGAACGAGAACGGGCTTACCTAAACCCGGCGCTTCTTCCTGCAAGCCACCAGAGTCTGTGAGCAGCAACGTACAACGCTGCATCGCCCCCACCAGTTGGGCGTAGTCTAAAGGCTCCGTTAAAAAGACGCGGGGATGTTCTCCCAAGGCGATGGTTAACGGCTCTCGCACCGTGGGGTTGCGATGCAAAGGCAACAGCAGAGCTGTGTCAGGACAGTGATCCAGAATCTTCAAAAATCCTTGAGCGATATCTTGCAGCGGCGCACCCCAATTTTCGCGTCGATGTACCGTAGACAACAAAACACGCTGCTTTTGCCAATCCAAACCAGCAATGGAACAAGGTGGATGTTGTGCAGCCACAGCCAACAAGGCATCAATAACCGTATTGCCAGTATGGTGGACTTCGCCGACTACTCCTGATTTAGCTAGGTGACCAACTGCGGTTTCGGTGGGGGCAAAGTGGAGTCGCGTAATTTGAGAAATGAGACGACGGTTGGCCTCTTCGGGAAATGGATTTAACAAATCGTCGGTGCGGAGCCCGGCTTCTACATGCCCTACAGGAATTTTTTGGTAAAACGCTGCTAAAGCTGCCGAAAAAGCCGTTGTAGTATCGCCCTGTACGATGACAAGTTGAGGTTGCGATCGCTGAAAACAGTCTTCTAACCCTTGCAGACTGAGGCAGGTAATGTCAGTCAAGCTTTGCTGAGGCTGCATAATATCTAGATCTTCATCGGCACCCAGCTGAAACAGTTGCATTACCTGGGCCACCATCTCCCGGTGTTGACCAGTAAGGACAACTTGAGTCGCAAAATCCGCCGATTGCCGAAAGGCTCGAATTACCGGCGCTAACTTAATCGCTTCGGGGCGAGTGCCCAGGGTAATACAAACTCGAATAGGGGCAGACATGGATCAAATAAATCTATAAGGGTGGGGTTTGCAGCTTAGTGAACGGCCGTCAGCTTCACTATGATGGCATGTGCCAGACATAGCTAAACATGTCAGACATGACTGAGAACCTGGCAAAATATAAAACAGGAAGGACGCAATCTAGCGACATGCTCACAGGATTCATTACTCTGTCGAGACCTCGGGCTCGCTATTATCACTGCTCATAACGCAATTGGAACGAAGTGCGATCGCCCATGGCCCATACGCTGAAGCTCAATGTCGATACGTTATACACCCTTGATCTTTCGGGTGCGCAAGCCTACATCGAGCCCCTGATGACAAAAGGCAATTTGCTCGATCCCAACGTTCGCATCCAGTTTGAGATCGATTTTCCGAGAGAGCCGACGGATCCGCGAGAACTGTCTGAAATTCCCGAAGTGCGTCTGTGGTTTATTCGCCTCGATGCCCTCTATCCATGGCTCCCCTACCTGCTGGACTGGGAAGCCGGAGAGCTAGGACGCTATGCAGCGATGCTAGTGCCCCATCAGTTCAGCCCTAAAGATGGCATCCGCTACAACCCAGAAGCATTAGAAATCTTTGTGATGACAAAAATCTTTGTTATAGCGAGTTGGCTGCAGTCTCAAGGCACCACCCAAACCACTCGCTTGAAATTTATGACCCAGATGCTGGGCTACGAAATCGATGACGGACTATTTGATCTGCTCATGACCTAGAGCGCGTCATCCATTCATCTGGATAAGCCTTGAGGTCTTAGCACTATCGCTCTCACCTTCACTCAATTGGACTAGGACCGTTGACCTCTGGTTGGGAGGATTTGACCGATTGTAGAGGCAAGGCACCTAAATCTGTCGCCGATCGAATCCAAATTGCAGTCGATCAACCTCACAGCTCGCCTGGGTAGATATCACTTTGCAAGAATATGTGGCATTGCTTTGAGAGAATCGATAGGCAACGCACCGACCTCCTTACAATGAATGAGAACTGATTTGGAAATTGGAAGGAGACACTTTTGAAATCTCAATCTCTCGGGTGGCAGCCAATCGCCCTAGGATTCTTGGCCTTAGTGCTGTTTACGGTAGCCTCTAGCAGCTTTGTCATTATCAATCCTGGTCAAGCTGGCGTCCTCAGCATTTTAGGCAAAGCCCAAGATGGCGCTCTCTTAGAAGGCGTACACTTTAAGCCCCCCGTCGTGTCGGCAGTAGATGTCTATGACGTCACTGTGCAAAAGTTCGAAGTCCCGGCCCAAAGTTCGACCAAAGACTTACAAGATCTATCCGCCCGGTTTGCCATTAACTTCCGACTTGACCCGAGCGAAGTCGTCACTGTTCGACGAACGCAGGGAACCCTGGCAAATGTCGTTGCGAAAATCATTGCGCCCCAGACGCAGGAATCGTTCAAAATTGCGGCAGCTCGGCGCACTGTAGAAGAAGCTATCACCAAGCGCCAAGAATTAAAGAATGACTTTGATGACGCCCTCGGAGAAAGACTCGATAAATACGGCATTATCGTCCTCGATACCAGCGTAGTAGATTTGCAGTTTTCCCCAGAATTTGCCAAAGCTGTTGAAGAGAAGCAAATTGCTGAGCAGCGGGCGCGCCGAGCAGTCTATGTCGCTCAAGAGGCCGAGCAACAAGCACAAGCAGAAATCAACCGGGCGAAAGGACGAGCTGAAGCTCAGCGCCTCTTGGCCGAAACCTTGAAAGCACAGGGTGGTCAGTTAGTGCTGCAAAAAGAGGCGATCGAAGCTTGGAAGGCGGGAGGTGCCCAAATGCCTCGCGTCCTCGTGACAGGTGGGGGCAATGGTTCAAATGTGCCCTTTATCTTCAACACTGCTGATCTCACTGCTGATGAATAGCTACTTTTGTAGCTTCTGCTCTCAACATTTGCTGCAACTGATCAAGAGAATCTAAGGTTTGTTGTTTCACAACTTCAGCGCCTGTCTCATCGACAGGCGCTTTTGTTTGTGAGGTCTCAGACCGCGTAATGATAGGCTCGTGGCTCTCCATGTCAAAATCGCCTGGCTCAGCCTCAGTTGGCACAAAAGTCGGTGGAGTTAGTTCCCCATCACTTGGTGCAGCTGCGTCATTGACGACTAGAGATACGAGGGGGTTCAAGTCTGTTGAAACAGTATTTGTGCTGGTTAACATCGACAATTCGGCCTCATGCTGATCTGTGCCCTCATTAACTACCTCAGGAGTCGATTGTGCTGACATTTGGTCATTCGATGAGAGGGGTTTGTTCGCAGTAGAGCCATTTTCAATTGATGATCGAACCTCATTTACGATTGTGTCACTCTGCTCCTCGATGTCAGGAGAGAGGATGAGAGGTTCTGCAAAGGCTTTACTGTATTGATTCTCATGCCTTAGCTGATCGTTGCTAGCGGCCAAAGGCAAGGATGCCATGGGCGATGACAGCATTTGGTCAGGTTCTAGCAGAGGCCCCGCAGCCAATGCAGCCGGTATCTCAGGTGATTCTGTGGAGGAAGAGGACATCGACTGAGGACTCTTGAACATCCTCATCAAGGTTTGGCTGAATCCTCCGGATCGCTGTGGCTCGTCTCCTGAGGCAAGATCAGCCGCCGGCAATTGACGCTGCTTCAAAGCACCTGTTGGATGGAAACTGCGACCCTTGTGATGGATAAAAATTTCGACCTGTGTCAGACATAGACAAAGTAGACACTTCAGGCTCAGCAACCGCTGTTTCAGCCAAGGGTGCTGTCGCAGCATCAACAACTGGTTCGGCAGCCTGTGGCAACGTTTGCGCGACGTTGTCGTCATTGTCTGAGGTTGTGAATTCTGCAAAGGACAATGCATGGGGCTCTAGGGAGTATGCAGTAGATAAGGTCTCTGATACAGCATTAAGGGTTGTTTGTTCAGTATTAGGAGTAGAAGCAGCAGCGATCGCAGTCTGAGTCTGCTCATTAAAGGCTGCTATTGCGCGAGCGATCGCATTGGCTCGCCGCTCTTGGTCATGGCTAATGGAATATACGTTATTGCCCAGGCCAGGAGCATTCCATCGTTGAGTATCTGGGTCAATGAAAGAGCGCGTGCGTGCCCAGACAATGGCTTCAGCCCCTTGCATGCCTAAGTTGTGGGCTTCTCTGAGCCAATCGATATAGCCACCCCGATCAAGCGCTGCTAAAGGCGCTTGGTTAGCCAAATCAATCCCATTTAGAAGCTCTTCTTGAGAGAGTTGCAAACCCTGATGCAGCGCAATTTGACGCAACTTTTCAGTCTGAGTTTGCAGTCGCCGCAGTTGTTTATCATCAGCTTCTTCAGGTGAAGCAGCTCCGTGCTGATAAGAGAAAGTTCCCAAATTCCAGACCCCATTCCCAGGGTCTACGTGGCCATAGTAGGCCGGATTCTTATGACCTTCTGGGGTGCGAGTACCTTCCGCACTGCCAACCGCTCGGGCCACCAAAGAATCAGTTCCACCTTCAAACAGGCGATAGAAGTGATCAAAAGAGTATTCAAATGTAGTCGCTTCAATAGTTTGGGGTACTTCAGGAACAGTTGCGACTTCCGACTCAAAGGTTTTGTCCTGAATGCCAATGAAAAGGGCTACTAGCTCCTGACTACGTTCTTCAGCCAAGTCTGGGGCTGCTTCTTCAGGAGTCTCTGGAATCGGTTCAGGGTTCGTCGTGATCGCTACTAGCTGTATATACTCAGGCACTGGCGGGGGCGGCGGTAGCAACGCCTGCACAGATGCCACCGAGCCCATTGCAACTGCATCAAGTCCGCCATACACTCCGGCAGGACGGGCGTTGTCACCAGCCATAGGCGGATCTTCAGCACCGGAAGGAATGGGTAGAGGGGCTTCGACATCTGCTAAAGCTTGGGGTTGAGTGACTGGTTCCGCTGGAGCGGTAGCTGCTGCCGCCTGTGCTGCCGCTTCGGCTTCAGCTTGAGGCGAGGGGGGCAGCTCAAACGTCAAAGCCAGATCACTACTTGCTTTGGCGGCACTACTTACCCCAAGTGACATCGCCAGGGTGCCCAGGGTCAATAAAGCTTTAGAAGAGGACATGGCAGTAGACTCTCACGCAAATTCAAGGGACAACAAAAAAATCTATTGGGACTTAACCTCGCTATCGAACTGGAATCACAGTCACACCCCAAAAATAGTTAGACAGGCTCAGCCAGAGGGAAAACGACACCAGTTATAAACACCTCTGTAAGGCAACCGCGAAAATGGCTAGAAACGTTGCAGCGATCGCTCTAGAACATTAGTCGAAGGCTCCACAATGGCCCATGTGCCCTCAGGCTGTCGTCGCATAGTCGTAAAGTGCAAGTATTGAGCACGACCCATAGAATCCCCCGCATTCACCTCACCTGCCCGAGGATTGGTTAAGCCACAAAAGCGAAACAAATACGCTGGCACCTCTGGAGACGCAAAGAAGATGCAATCTGGCCCATCTGCTGATAACTGTATTTCTCCATCAAAGGGTGCTCGTACTCGGGCCCCACGTAGGTACATAGTCACATCCCCCAGTCCCGCCACGACCCGAAAGCCCTCAACCACATTACCTAGTGTCAATTCCCAGGTCTGCTCAATCGCGACACTGCGAGGAGAAGCGATCGCCTCATCCCGACAACTACTCAGGGTGGGTGCAAGGGCAAGGATCAACAAAACCAATCCCCATAAGCGCCATCGGTGCATCTGCAGCAACCCAGCCATCTGAAATCGCCAGTCACTCCGTGATCGAGAGAGCCTATTCAAAATTAAAGCGATACCCAGCATATTCATCGTTTTCGTACAGAATGACCAATTGTGTTTTGGGGTCAAACTCTAGGGGATAGGCCTCCCGCTCAGCTTGGACATCGGCTCGCACGTTCAAATTTGCCAGTCGACAGTAGGGTTCTGAAACGACCTCGCGAACACGCTCCTTAGAATCACGTTCAGGAATTGTGAGGAGGGCTGCCAGTTGCTCGCGCGATAGTTTCGCCTCAGTTTGCACAAACTCATGACAAGACTTTTCATTTACCTGCGGTTGCGATCGCGAGAACCAAGCATTCATATCACGCACATCAAACAAGACAAGTGCTGCAGCAATAACGACTCCCCCGGCAACCAAAGACTTCACAGGAGATGTTGGGGGCAATTGAGAACGTTGACTCACCATAATCATTAACTCCTTATCCAAACCAAAGCTGACTACGCTTACTCACCCTTCATCAGATTTCACCAAGGGTGCTGTGTTTGCGGCTAGATCTGGCCACCAATCCCCAGCCCTAATAAAGCCAAAAATAAGCGGGTAATGAAGGCGGCATCGGGTCTCGAGGCAAAGAGCAAGCGATAGAGCCCCAAAGCCACCGCACCAATAGTGATGCCAATGACCCAAGGCCACAAACCGGGAAACGTAGCCAATGCCAAATCCAAAACCAAGCGGCCAATGATACCGCCGCCACACCACACCAAAATATCGAAAGGTCTGATTTGAGATTGATTTTCCAGCGTCATTGTTAAAGACCGCCAGAATGCAGGTAGATGTTGAAGCGATCCAGAAACCTTACCTCGAACAACCGAGTTCTGCTGAGGTTGTGATGTCCCTAGCCGCGCACGCAAACTCGCCGCCGTCTCTGAAGCCTCTTGCTCATCCAGAGTTAAATCCAAGTCAATCGCCGTCAAAACGTAACGGTTGTGCTCATCTTGGATGACCGTCGTCAGTGCCGCCTCGCGAATTTCACAAAACTGTTCAGCTCTAAGGGCAGTGGCATTCGGCTGCTTCATCAAAATCAGCGATAAACCGTGAACCGAACTTTGAAACTTGCGAATCGCCATTTCTTGCTGGTGATAAAGCTCATTAATCCGTTCGGCTTCACTGTGCAAGCGTTGCAAATAGCTGTGGATGTTAACCGGCTCTGACGCCACTTCCTCAGATTTTGTATAGGCTGCTCGCTCTTCTGGACTGAGCGTTCGACCAACTTGACCAGAAGAGCGCTGCCTTAAAGCTTGAGCCATATCCACTCTTTGAGGAGCAGGCCTACTGCCATTAGCAGCTCCTGACCAAGGCAAATTCGCAGAGGCGCTAGAAGTACCCCCCAGCGGCAATTCAGGCTCAGAATTAGATTGATGATGAACAGCCAACAACTGTTCGCGAATGGCACTGATGTCAGAATTCATGGGGGCACGCCAATGCTTTAGGATCAACAGACTGAATAGTTTTTTTGTACTATTCACGTCTTTAGATACAAATGTACTATATATTTTTGACTTTGCAACCCCTACCTGAAATTTTTGATCTGTTATGACTGTTGCCGCGATCTCTCCCTCTCGTCCTGGGTAGGCGTTCATTAGGATGAAGTCATACCGAGCTGGCTAACCCACCATGTCTGCTCTTGCAAACACACAAGTTTGCTTGATCCTCCAAACGTAACTGCGTGATCGCGCAAATATTGAATATTACTGATATTTAGTCAGGCTACGAACGAATGCCAGGCACCATAAGTCGATAGGTCGATAGTTAGCTGACA